>CAJXBJ010000005.1 GCA_913050195.1 uncultured Saprospirales bacterium | reverse complement strand
TTTATACCTTCTGCCTTTTCTCCAAATGGTGATGGAGTCAATGATGTATTCCGAATTCGCGGCAATAATATTGAATCAATACATATTAGATTATATGATCGCTATGGCAAAGTTCAACTTGAATCGAATGATCCTCTTGTAGCCTGGTCACCAAACACACTCTCAAATCAGGTTATGGTGTATTACATTAATGTCGAATATAAAGATGGGGTTAAGGAAGAACACAAAGGCTCCCTTACTCTAATTGATAGATAATATCTTACTCACTTAAATAAGTCTCACTAAAAGCGAAACCAAGAATAAAACAAAGTAGAAATCCGAATAAAAATCCCATTTTTCAAAGGTCTATAAAAGACCCTATTCTTGCAAGCTTTATAAAACATATTTATTTGTTGGATATAAAGACTTTTAATAAGTTAAATAACGAAGTCTCCAAATAGACTTTTCTATTATTTTAAAACCTTTAAAGAGAGGTATTCCAACATACTTATTTCACTAGTAAGAATATCGTTCTCAAGCTGAGATAAAGCTGGAAGTACTAAGGATACAGGAACCCCGTAAGCAAGACTATAATGCCAATCAACGTATTCTCCATCATTCTTAAGAGATATTTTATCAGGTATGATGTCATAAAGATTCACACCAGAGTTTGCTATAATAGAACTGTCTCTTTCTGATAAACTTTTAAAGCCTATCTTATCCAAGCCCTCCCATTCAGCTACCATACTCGTATATTGTAAAAAACAAAAAAGCCACAACTAATTGACGAACAATTAATTATGGCTTTTGAGTGCGGTCTGGACGGGACTCGAACCCGCGACCCCCTGCGTGACAGGCAGGTATTCTAACCAGCTGAACTACCAGACCGTGTTCTAAAGAACGTATCCTGTTAAAAGGATGCCTACAAAAATAATGGCTTTTGCTATATTTCCCAACATTTATGAACTTTTTGATTTCTTATTTTTCCATTTTTACTTTTTGACGAAATGAATGCCTTATTTTAAATCATCTAATTAGCAAAATACTTAAGTTTGTCACTCAATTTTTGAACTATGCAATTTTTAGATTTTGAAGAACCCATTGCTAGCTTATATAATGAGCTAGAAAAAATTAAAGAGGTAGAAGAAAATAGTGGTGTAGATACCAGCGCTACCATACGTGATTTGGAAAACAAAATCACTGAAGAGAAAAAAAGGATCTATGGTAATTTAACTAGCTGGCAAAAGGTACAACTTTCTCGTCATCCAGACCGACCGTACACAACGCATTACATTGAGCGCATATGTGATACTTTTATTGAGTTGTTTGGTGATCGCAATGTTAAAGATGACAAGGCTATTATTGGTGGTTTAGGTAAAGTGGATGGTAAAACCATGATGTTCATTGGTCACCAAAAGGGTATAAATACTAAAATGCGTCAATATCGAAACTTTGGTATGGCTAACCCTGAAGGTTATCGAAAAGCTTTACGTCTAATGAAGTTAGCTGAGAAGTTCAATAAACCAATCGTATGCCTGATTGATACTCCTGGCGCCTTTCCTGGTCTTGAGGCTGAGGAAAGAGGACAAGGAGAAGCTATTGCTCGTAATCTTTATGAAATGATGGGACTGAAAGTTCCTGTACTTTGCATTATCATTGGAGAAGGTGCTTCTGGTGGCGCATTAGGTATTGGTATTGGAGACCGTGTATTAATGCTTGAAAACACATGGTACTCAGTAATTTCTCCAGAATCATGTTCTTCAATTCTTTGGAAGACTTGGGATTTCAAGGAAAAAGCGGCTGATGCACTTAAGCTTACAGCTCCAAACATGAAGAAGTTCAAACTAATCGATGGTATTATAAAGGAACCTTTAGGTGGGGCTCATTATGATTATAATGAGGCAGCTGCAAGTCTAAAAAAAGAAATCAAGAAACATATCAATGCACTATCTAAGTTGGATGCAGATAAACGAATTGAAGAGCGTATTGAGAAGTTTTCGAATATGGGGGTTATAGAGGAAGCTTAAGCCTATGGAGGTTAGATGGCTTAAAGCATTTCATAAGTCTATTCATAACCTTATCATCAAGCGAAAGATGAAAGGGCTGACTAAGGAACGAGAATTTCTTGGATTAGAGCAAGCAAAAAGCATTGCTATTTTATATAATGCCTTTAATGCTGAAGCGGTTGAAAATGCTATAGAGTTTGGCAAAGTGCTTGGTAAGAATAAATCTATTTACCTTCTTGGTTTTATAAATAAAAAGAATAACGAGTCTATTCGTGATTTATATCCTGATTTAGGTTTTATATCAAAAAAAGATCTTAGCTGGTACCGTGTACCAAAAAGACTCTCTTCTTCAAGATTTATAAAAGGCGAATATGATATTCTTATTAATTATTACCTGATTGACAGCCTAAGCTTACAATATATTTCTGCGCTTTCAAATGCTAAATTTAGAATTGGTCATTATAGGGATCAAAATTTATATTGTAATGATTTCTTAATTGATTTAGGTGAAACACAAAGTCTTGAAGAATTGCAAAAACTAATTTTACATTTTATTAAAAATAAAAAAACACAAAATGAGCCGATTTAGAGGAACGGGAGTTGCGCTAGTAACCCCATTTAATACAGATAAAAGTGTTGATTACCCTTCACTAACGACTCTAATCAACCATTGCATTGATGGTGGTGTTGAATTTTTAGTTTCATTAGGAACCACTGGTGAATCAGTCACATTAAATGCACAGGAAAAGCAGGCTGTTATTAAACATACCAAAGAATGCATTAAAGGTCGCGTACCTTTAGTTGTAGGCATGGGTGGAAATAATACTGAGGCCCTAATAACAGAAATAAAGGCACAAAACTTTGAAGGTATTGATGCTATTCTTTCTGTTAGTCCTTATTATAGTAAGCCAACACAAGCCGGAATTTATGGACATTTTGCAGCAATTGCTCAAGCCTGTCCCGTAGATATTATTTTATATAATGTGCCTGGAAGAACCTCTAGCAATATGACTTCTAAAACAACGGTTCAGCTAGCAAAAGATTTTGAGAATATTGTTGCTGTAAAAGAAGCCTCTGGTGATTTAGAACAATGTATGGAAATTGTAGCAAATAAGCCAAATGGCTTTAATGTTCTATCTGGTGATGATTTGCTGGCTATGCCACAAATGTGCGTAGGCATGGATGGGATCATTTCAGTTATTGCTAATGCTTACCCCAAAGCATTTTCAGACATGGTTAGATATGGTTTAAATGGTGAAAATGAGAATGCTCGCAACTTACATTATAAACTAATGCCTATGATTCAGTGGCTATTTGCTGATGGTAATCCTGGTGGAGTTAAATGTGTGTTACATAAATTAGATATATGTAATAATGAATTACGTCTTCCCTTGGTAAAGGTAAATGATGACGTTAAAGCTGCTTTATATGAAACAGCTGATGCTTTAAATTAGTGATCTTTAACCATAATGAAGATATCCTCATTTTTCTTCTTCATCCAATATTTTTCGCGTGCAAAACGCTCTTGTTCCTTTGAATCATTTAAGAGCTTATCATGACGTTCTTTAACAATTTTGATGTCTTGTAAAACCTTTTCTTTCTGATTGCGCAAATCATTTAGCTCAAACTTAAGGGATACCTGAGACCAAAAATTATTATTGTCAAAAAAGGCCATCCAACAAACAAACAAAATAATAGTTAACCAATAGCGATTCTTGAAGTAATCAGGAATACTTGAATATATTCTTTTAATGAATTTCATTTAAGCAATCAATACTAGGCAATAAATTTAAAGTTTTTACCCAAGTATTTTGCTTTTGATCCAAGGTCTTCTTCTATGCGTAAAAGTTGATTATACTTAGCCATACGGTCAGTTCTAGAAGCAGAGCCAGTTTTTATTTGACCAGTATTTAGGGCAACTGCTAAATCAGCTATGGTAGTATCTTCCGTTTCACCTGAGCGATGACTCATTATAGATGTATAGTTATTATCATTCGCCATATTAACCGCATTGATAGTCTCTGTCAAACTCCCTATCTGATTAACCTTAACCAAAATTGAATTGGCTACACCCATATCAATCCCTTTTTTGAGACGTATTTCATTCGTCACAAATAAGTCATCACCCACAAGCTGAACTTTGTCTCCAAGGCGTTCTGTCAAGGATTTCCATCCATTCCAATCATCTTCATCTAAACCATCTTCAATAGATAAAATAGGGTACTTAGAACACCAATCTGCCCAATAATCAACCATCTCTTCAGATGATTTCTTAGTACCATCGGATTTATGAAAGTGATATAAACCTGTTTCAGAATCATACATCTCTGAAGTGGCGGCATCCATTGCTATATATATATCACTTCCCACTTTATAACCCGCCTTTTCAATTGCTTCTAAAACAGTCTGTATGGCCTCCTCATTTGATCGAATATTAGGAGCAAACCCTCCCTCATCCCCAACATTAGTGGAGTATGATTTAGATTTAAGAACTGCTTTTAAATGATGAAAGGTTTCTACCCCCATTCTCAGAGCTTCCGAAAATGTATCAGCACCAACAGGCATAATCATAAACTCCTGAAAGTCAATACTATTATCGGCATGTGCGCCTCCATTTAAAATATTCATCAGCGGAATAGGTAACAAACAAGCTTCCTCCCCTCCTATATATTTGTATAGTGGAATATTTAATTCATTTGCTGCTGCTCTAGACACAGCCATAGAAACACCCAAAATAGCATTAGCTCCTATTCGAGCTTTATTTGCTGTTCCATCTAAATTTAAAAGAACATCATCTATGGAATTCTGCTCTTCAATAGACATCCCTGCTAATGCAGCATTCACTTCTGTATTTACAAAACCAACCGCCTTTAGAACACCTTTTCCCATAAAGACCTCCTTACGGTTGTCTCTAAGCTCTACGGCTTCATACTTTCCCGTAGATGCACCTGATGGAACTGCAGCACGTCCTAAAGTGCCTTTTTCCGTTAATACATCAACTTCAACCGTTGGATTTCCTCTTGAATCCAATATCTGTCTAGCCTTGATTGATTTTATCATTTTAAAAATTTAAACGCTTTCAACAACTTGATTCTTCTCAACAAATATTTCCTTCCCCTTCATAAGATTAACAAACTCATCAAAGAGGTAACGAGAATCATGTGGACCAGCTGCAGCCTCAGGATGAAACTGTACTGAGAAGGCTCTTTTATTTAATAGCCTTATTCCTTCTAAGGTATTGTCATTTAAATTCTTATAAGTTATCTCTACTTCTGAATCTTTTTGCGCATCTTCTAAGCTAACACAAAAACCATGATTCTGAGATGTTATTTCACAAAGGCCAGTCAATTGATTCTCAACTGGATGATTAAGCCCTCTATGTCCGTGATGCATTTTAAACGTCTTATAGCCTAAAGCTAGACTTAATATTTGATGACCTAAACAAATTCCGAAAGTTGGTATATCTTGCTTTAAAAGATATTGAACATCTTTAATTGCATAATCCATACTTGCTGGGTCTCCAGGCCCATTAGAGAGAAAAACTCCATCTGCTTTCCAATTCAAAACTTCTTTCATTGGTGTCTTAGCTGGAAATACTTTCATATAACAACCGCGCTTAGCCATACATCTCAGAATGTTTCTTTTTACACCATAGTCAAGCACAGCAACTCGTAAAGGACTTTTTTCATCACCAAAATAATATGGCGTATCTGTTGATACCTTACTCGCTAACTCAAGGCCCTCCATTGATGGGATCTCATCAAACTTCTTCATTAAATCCTCAACATTAGTAGTCTCCGATGAAATAATAGCATTCATAGCTCCTTTTGAACGTATATAGCGCACTACAGCCCTAGTATCCACCCCACTAATGCCAACCATCCCCTCAAACTCAAAATAATTCTGAATATCTTTATTCGCCATTTTTCGAGAATATGGAACCGTATAATTCCTTGTAATTAGACCAGATATTTTCATGCTGTCAGACTCTATGTCTTCATCACGAACACCATAATTACCAATATGAACATTAGTCATAACAATTAATTGTCCATAATAAGATGGATCTGTAAACACCTCTTGATAACCTGTCATACCTGTATTAAAACAGATTTCACCATGTGTTGTGCCAATTTCTCCAGCTGCAATACCTTTGAAATACTTACCATCTTCTAATAAAAGTATGGCTTCCTGTATGTTTTCTAGACGCATAACTTATATTTTTTGCAAAGCTAAAAAAAAAGGATAAAGTCTTTAAAACCTTACCCTTTCCATATTTTCTATTTTAATTGAAAGCAATTCATTACTCCGCCTTTTCAGCAGATTCTCCCCCTTTCTCGTCTTTCTTAGGTTCTTTAGGTTTTGCTTCAGCTTTAGATGCTTTAACATCCTTTTTCTCAGCCTTAGGAGCTTCTTTCTTAGCCTCTGCTTTTAGAGCTTTCGCTTCTTTTACTTCCGCCTTTGGAGCTTCTGTTTTAGTTTCAGCTTTAGGCGCTTTCGCTTCCTTTTTCTCAGTCTTAGGAGCTTCTTTCTTAGCTTCTGATTTTGGAGCTTTCGCTTCCTTTACTTCCGCCTTTGGAGCTTCTGTTTTAGTTTCAGTTGCCTTAGCTTCAGCGTTACCTTCAGATTTTTTCTTAGAACCTCTTCTAGAACGTTTTTTCTTAGTAGTTGTTGTCTGATTATATATATCATTATAATCTACCAACTCAATCATACACATTTCAGCATTATCCCCAGCTCTAAAGCCAGTTTTTAAGATTCGTGTGTAACCACCTTTACGTTCTCCAATCTTATTAGCTACTTCATTAAATAAAGTCGTAATAGAATACTTATCTCTCAAATATCTAAATACCATTCTTCTCGAATGTGTGCTATCCGTTTTGGATCTAGTAATTAATGGCTCAATGTACTTTTGCAAAGCCTTTGCTTTAGCCAAAGTTGTACTAATCCGCTTATTAGTGATAAGTGAATTCGCCATGTTCATTAAAACGGCCTTACGATGGGCAGGTTTACGCCCTAAGTGATTAAATTTCTTTCCGTGTCTCATTACGATTCCTCATTTAATTTGTATGGCGCTAAATCCATACCAAAAGACAAACCTTTTTCTGTTAATAAAGCTTCAATTTCAACTAAAGACTTTCTTCCAAAGTTTCTAAATTTCAAAAGATCTGTAGTATTGTATTTTACCAGATTTCCTAAACTTTCTATTTTAGCTGATCTCAAACAATTATATGCTCTAACTGATAATGTTAAGTCTTCAATTGGAGTTTTTAGTAGCTTACGCATTTGTAATACCTGCTCATCAACAACGATTTCATCCTTCTTCTCAAAATCATCAAATTTAATCTTGTCATCAGTAATTAATACTAATTGCTGAATTAAGATACGTGCTGCAACCTTTAAAGCTTCTTCCGGATGAATTGTACCATCAGTTGATACTTCTAAAATCAACTTCTCGAAATCAGTCTTTTGCTCTACACGAGTATTTTCAACTGTATATTTAACTTTTGTAATTGGCGAGAAGATAGCATCAATTGGAACTAATCCAATAGGTGCCTCTTGAGGTTTATTCTCCTCTGCAGGAACATATCCGCGACCTTTTTCTACCAACATTTCTATTTCCAAGTTCACAAAAGACTCCATATTACAAATCACCATATCTGGATTTGTTATTTTGAATGAATTTGTAAACTTCTCAATATCTCCAGCCTTAAATTGCTCTTGTTTTTTAATAGCAATGAAGATTTTTTCTTGATTTACGTCATCTTCTACTATTTTCTTAAAACGCACCTTTTTAAGGTTCAATATAATCTCCGTTACATCCTCAACTACTCCAGTAATTGTCGAAAACTCATGATCTACTCCTGAAATTTTAATTGAAGTAATTGCATGCCCTTCTAAAGAGGATAATAAAACTCTTCTCAATGCATTACCTACTGTAATGCCAAATCCAGGCTCCAATGGTTTAAATTCAAATAAGCCATCGAAATCCGTAGATTTCTGCATTAAAATTCTATCTGGTTTTTGAAATGCTAATACTGCCATGTTTATCTTCTTTAATTATTACTTAGAGTATAACTCAACTATTAAATGTTCCTCAAATTTTTCTGGGATACTTTCCCTTTCTGGATAACTTACAAATGTACCTGTTAAACTACTTCCGTCCCATTCTAACCACTTGTGAACAGGAGCACCAAGTGCTGGAGCCTCATTAAACATCACTAAGCCCTGAGATTTAACTTTAATCTCAATCTTATCTCCAGGTCTTAAAGAATATGATGGCACATTAGTTACCACACCATTAACTTTAATATGTTTATGTGATACCATCTGACGTGCAAATCGACGACTATTGGCAAGTCCCATTCTAAAAATAGTATTATCCAATCTTGCCTCCAACAATTGTAAAAGGTTCTCACCTGTAATACCTTTCTTTCTAGATGCTTTATCATAAAGATTTCGGAATGGTTTTTCTAATACTCCATAAGTATACTTCATTTTCTGCTTCTCCATTAACTGAGTAGCATACTCACTTTTAACCTTTCTTCTGCGCTGATTACCATGCTGCCCAGGAGGATATTTTTTTCTTTCAAAATACTTATCAAAGCCATGAATTGACTCTCCGAATTTTCTAGAAATCTTTGTTTTTGGTCCTCTATATCTAGCCATATCTCTTGCTTAATAGTTTTATACTCTTCGTTGTTTAGATGGTCTACAACCATTGTGTGGAATAGGTGTTACATCTGTGATTTCTGACACATCAATTCCTAATGCACCAATTGCTCTGATAGATGCTTCCCTTCCAGCACCAGGTCCTTTAATTCTCACCTTGACCTTTCTTAAACCAGCGTCATAGGCTTTTTGCCCTGCATCAGTAGCTGCTTGCTGCGCAGCATATGGTGTGTTTTTTTTCGATCCTCTAAATCCCATTTTGCCTGCACTAGACCATGAAATTGCATCTCCAGTAGCATTAGTAAATGTTATAATAGAATTATTAAAAGATGTTTTAATGAAAACGTAGCCTTCTGCACTTACGTTAACCTTACTTTTTTTTGCACTTTTCGTTTTTGCTGCCATCTTAATCTCTCTTTATGAGTTCAATTATTTTTTCTTATTAGCTACCGTCTTTTTTTTGCCTTTACGAGTCCGAGCATTTGTTTTTGTCTTTTGACCACGCACTGGCAAACCCTTTCTATGTCTAACACCACGATAACATCCAATTTCCATTAAACGCTTAATATTCATTTGGACCTCTCCTCTTAGAGTACCTTCCACACGAATACCTTCATTTGAGATTGCACCACGAATTGCTGCTAATTGCTCATCCGTCCAATCCTCGACTTTAATATTCTCATCTACTTTAGCCTTAGCCAAAATATCTTGAGATGTACTTAATCCAATACCATAGATGTATGTTAATCCTATTACACCTCTTTTGCTTTTTGGTAAATCTATTCCTGCAATTCTTGCCATAATTCTAACCTTGACGTTGTTTAAATCTTGGATTTCTTTTGTTGATAATATACAACTTGCCTTTGCGTCTTACAATTTTGCAATCGGCACTTCTTTTCTTTATCGACGGTCTAACTTTCATCTTATCTTATTTATATCGATATGTTATTCTTCCTTTAGATAAATCATATGGGGAGATTTCCAAAGAAACTTTATCTCCTGGTAAAATCTTGATGTAATGCATTCTCATCTTTCCAGATATATGCGCAATAATCTCATGTCCATTTTCCAATTCTACTCTGAACATGGCATTAGAAAGCGCCTCTGTCACTACACCATCTTGTTTTATTAAATCTTGTTTTCCCATACTAATCCCAAAAATTGGGTGACAAAATTAAGCATTTCCTCACTCTAAACCAACAATTGGCCCTTTGTTTTTTATTGAATTGATAACTCTGCTTCTATCCATTCAAAACTTGATAATATTTCTGTCTTATTTTCACAAACTGCTACGGTATGCTCATAGTGTGCTGATGGCAATCCATCTGCACTTACTACAGTCCAACCGTCACTATCCCATTTAACCTTTCGAGTACCCATATTCACCATTGGCTCAATTGCAATTACTAAGCCCTCCTTTAACCTCATACCATTTCCTCTCCTACCAAAGTTGGGTACTTCTGGAGCTTCATGAAGATTTTCTCCTATTCCATGCCCCACTAGATCTCTTACAATATGATATTCATTTTCGACTTCAATAAAGTTTTGAACAGCAAAACCGATATCCCCCAGTCGCTTCCCTACTCTCGCTTGCTCTATAGCTAAGTAAAGTGACTTTTTTGTTTTTTCTAACAAATCGTTAACCTCTTCACTAACACTACCAACTTTAAATGTATAGGCTGAATCGCCAAAATAGTTATTTAAAATAACCCCAACATCTACGCTTACTATATCTCCTTCTTTTAATTTATATTCATTTGGAATCCCATGCACAACCGCATCATTGACAGATATACACGCAGAATTTGGGAAACCATTGTAATCTTTAAAAGCAGGTATCGCCTTATTAGATCTTATAAAATCATCGATTATCCGATCAATTTCTAAGGTTGTTATTCCAGCTTGAATACTCTTCCCTGCCTCTGCTAGAGTTTTTCCAACTAATTGATTTGAATGTCTCATCAAATCAATCTCAGCCTGAGATTTATAATGAATCATTAAAGGGCGCTTGGAGTACTTATCGGCGAATTATTTTGTCTAGGCCTTTTCCTTCCAGTTCTAGATAAACTATCATAATGACGCATTAATAAATAGCTGTCTATCTGTTGTATTGTATCTAAAACTACACCTACCAAAATAAGCAATGAAGTTCCTCCAAAGAAATAAGCAAATCCTCTTTGAACTCCTAATTCCGCCGCTATACCAGGAATAATTGTTATCAAACCTAAGAATATTGAGCCAGGCAATAATATCCTAGACATGATTTTATCTATAAAATTCGCTGTATCAGTTCCAGGCCGAACACCAGGGATAAAAGCATTACTTTTCTTTAAATCATCAGACATTTGTTTTGGATTAAACAAAATTGCCGTATAAAAGTATGTAAACAATATCACCAATATAAATTGAGTAATGTTATAAGGTACAGAAGTGAAATCACTAAATGATGCCATTAATCCAGACATTGACTCCATTGATTCTGGGACAAACTGCCCCATCATTCCAGGCAAAAACATTAAAGCCTGAGCAAAGATAATTGGCATTACACCTGCAGCATTAACCTTTAAAGGTATGTACTCTCTTGTGCCACCAACTACGCTTTCACCACTCATAACTTTCTTTGCATAGTTAACCGGTATTCTACGAATAGCTTGAATCAGCGCTATAGAAACCAAGAATATACCAAAAAGAATAATCATTTCAATTAAAAAGGGAAGAAGTTGTGGCCCACTTTCAGAACTATACATTCCTTTATTCTTAAGCTCATTCAAGAACTCCGTTGGCAAACTTGCAATAATGCCTATCATAATCAATAAAGATATACCATTACCTATACCCTTATCAGTAATTTTTTCACCCAACCACATTAGAAAAACAGTACATGATGTCAAAACTATAATTGTACTAGCACTAAAAATTAAAGCTGGCATTTCATCAACTATAGCTGATGAATATGAATACCTTAAAAAGGTAATATAGCCAAAGGACTGAGCTATACAAACAAGAATAGTAAGTGATCTAGTTATATTATTAAGCTCTCGCCGACCACTTTCGCCTTCTTTTTGAAGCTTTTGGAAATAAGGCACTGTCATTCCCATTAACTGAATCACAATCGAAGCTGTAATATATGGCATAATACCCAACGCAAAAATGGAAGCTCTATTAAACGCTCCACCAGAAAACATATCTAGAAGACCTAATGGACTTCCTTCTTGACTAGAGTTACCAACCATTGCTGCTAACTTAATAGCATCTACTCCTGGCAAAACAACATGAGCGCCTAATCTAAATATGCCTATCATTAGAAGGGTGTAAAGAATGCGATCACGCAATTCTTCCATTTCCCATATTTCCTTAAATACCTTTAGAAACTTCATTGCAATAAATTAGAGCTTTACAGTTTTACCCCCTGCTGCTTCTATTGCTGATTCTGCAGCTTTAGAAAATGCATGTGCATGAACTTCTAATTTTGCTTTTAACGCACCATTACCAAGAACTTTTAACACTTCACTTTTTGCAATAATTCTGTGCTTTTTCAAACTTTCCAAATCTACTTTCTTAAGCTTATACTTATCTGCTAACGCCTGTAGATCTTTTAAGTTAATAGCAACATATTCCACCCTATTTCTATTTTTAAAGCCGTATTTTGGAACACGTCTTTGCAAAGGCATTTGTCCTCCTTCAAATCCCATCTTCTTTGAATATCCAGATCTAGATTTTGCACCTTTATGCCCTCTTGTAGAAGTGCCACCTCTACCTGATCCTTCACCTCTAGCTATTCTTTTTCGGCTCTTTGTTGAACCTTCAGCTGGTTTTAAATTTGATAATTCCATCTTATTTTAATTCTTCTACCGTAATTAAATGTGCAACCTTGTTAATCATTCCCAATATTTGAGGAGTTGCTTCTTTCTCCACAGTCTTATTGATTTTACCTAAGCCTAAAGCCACAATTGTATCTTTCTGCCTTTTTGTACGATCAATAGTACTTTTTACTTGTGTGATTTTGACTTTAGCCATTGTACTACCCTTTAAAAACTTTACTTAAGTTGATACCTCTATGCTCAGCAACCGTCATTGGGTCTCTCATTAACGAAAGTGCTTTTATTGTTGCCTTTACAACATTATGCTTATTTGCTGAACCCTGAGATTTAGCCAATACATCTTTTACACCAACCGTTTCCAAAACTGCACGCATAGCACCACCTGCTATTACACCTGTACCAGGTGATGCAGGCTTAATTAAAACCTTTCCTCCACCATATTTAGCTAATTGCTCATGAGGAATAGCTCCATTCTTAACAGGAACTTTAATTAGGTTCTTTTTTGCATCATCTATCCCTTTTGAAATAGCTTCAGATACTTCCAAGGCTTTACCTAAACCATGGCCAACTATTCCATTCCCATCACCAACAACAACTAGTGCTGAGAAACCGAATGTACGTCCTCCTTTCGTTACCTTAGTAACTCGGTTAATGTTAACTACTTTTTCCGTAAGTTCGAGTTCACTCGCTTTTACTTTCTTTACGTTTGTATCAAGCATTATCTACTGATTTAAAATTTTAATCCATTTTCTCTTGCACCCTCTGCTAAAGCTTTAACACGGCCATGATATAAATAACCTGCTCTATCAAAAACTACCGTTGATAATCCTGCGGTAACCGCTGCTTTTCCAAGCGCAGCACCCACTTCTTTAGCAATTTCAGTCTTAGTTCCCTTAACACTAGAAAGTGCTTTATCCCTAGAAGAAACTGCACAAAGTGTATGCCCTTTAGTATCATCAATAATTTGAGCATATATTTCCTTATTACTTCTAAATACTGCCAATCTAGGCTTCTCTGAAGTACCAGAAATATTCTTTCTGATTTTTGAATGAATTCTTTTCCTTCTTACTAATTTACTCATACAGCTTATTATTTAGCAGCAGTTTTACCTGCTTTTCTTCTAATATACTCATTAGCATAACGTATACCTTTTCCTTTATATGGCTCAGGCTTACGCAATGATCTTATTTTAGCCGCCACATGACCAACTAATTGTTTATCTGTGGACTCTAATGTAACTCTAGGACTTTTACCTTTTTTTGAGTCTACACTTGCTTTAATCTCAGCTGGTAACTCAATTAAAATATTATGTGAATATCCTACCGAAAGATCTAATATTTGACCAGAAATAGATGCTCTATAACCCACACCTACTAACTCCAAATCAATCTTATAACCCTCTGAAACACCAACTACCATATTTTTAATTAAAGTTCTGTACAAGCCATGCATTGACTTGTGTCTTTTTTGCTCTGTTGGTCTTTCTAGTGTAACAGTTTTATCTGCAACAACCACTTTAATGTCTGGGTTTACTGCTAAGTTTAACTCCCCTTTGGGCCCTTTAGCTGTAACAACATTGTCCTGAGCAACTGATACCTCAATTCCATCCGCTAATGCTATTGGTGCCTTTCCTATCCTTGACATAATTTTCTTTTTATCTCGATTAATATACTTTACAAAGCACTTCTCCACCTACGTTCTGAACTCGTGCTTCTTTATCTGTCATAACACCCCTAGATGTAGACACAATAGCCACTCCAAGACCATTAATAATTCTAGGTGAATCTGTCGATTTAAAATATTCTCTTTTTCCCGGAGTGCTAATTCTTTCTATTTTAGAAATAACTGGCGCGTTATCTCTTCTATATTTTAAAGCAATTTTAATAGCACCTTGATTTGCAAAACCATCAACATACTTATATCCATTGATAAAACCTTGATCAAAAAGAATTTCAGTAATGCGTTTTTTTATATTAGAGGCAGGTACTTCTACCACTTTATGCTTTGCACTCAAAGCATTTCTTAATCTTGTCAAATAATCTGCAATTGGATCTGTCATAATTCTATATTTTTACCAGCTCGCTTTTGTAACACCAGGGATCATTCCATTTGATGCTAATTCTCTAAATTTGATTCTTGATATACCAAACATACGCATGTAGCCTTTACCTCTGCCAGTAAGTTTACAACGATTACGTAAACGTACTTTTGAAGAATTTTTTGGTAAAAGATCTAAAGCTTGGTAATCGCCTTCTGCTTTGAATTTCGCTCTTAACTCAGCATACTTTTCTACAAGCTTTTCTCTCTTATTTTGTCTCGCTATAATTGACTTTCTTGCCATAACTTATTTTTTGAAAGGTAGTCCTAATTCTGTTAACAATGCTTTTGCTTCTTCATCCGTATTTGCAGAAGTTACAAAGGTAATATCCATACCATGAAGCTTGTTTACTTTATCAATATTAATTTCTGGAAATACAATTTGTTCTTTTATACCCATTGTATAGTTTCCTCTTCCGTCGAAACTTTTTGCATTAATTCCTCTAAAGTCTCTAACCCTAGGAAGAGCAACTGAAACTAGACGATCTAAAAACTCATACATCTTATCACCACGAAGCGTAACTCGGGCACCAATATTCATTCCAATACGCAGTTTGAAATTTGATACCGCTTTTCTTGCCTTTGTTGGCACTGCTTTTTGACCTGTAATCGTACTCATTTCTTCCAACGACGTCTCCAAAAATTTCTTATCTGTAATTGCTTGACCAGCACCCTGATTAATCGCAATTTTTTGCAATTTTGGCACCTGCATTACAGATTTATATTTAAAATCTTCCTTTAATTTAGGAACGATTTCATTGACGTATTGTTCTTTAAGTCTTGGTGTGTATCCCATTACTTTAACGTTTTATTTGTCTTCTTTGAATATCTTTCTAGCTTACCTTCTTTGTTTACACGGCGACCAACACGAGTTGCTAATTCAGCACCTTTATCTCCCTTAGTCAGCACCATTAATTTTGAAACAAGAATAGGCGCTTCTGTTTTCACAATACCTCCCTTAGGATTTTGCGCACTAGGCTTTACATGCTTTGTGATAAGATTAATTCTTGCATCATCAGTTGCATCTTCTGACACTACAACAGCCTTTCTATCATCAATTATAACACGATCAACTATTCCCTTTTTACCTTTGTCATTTCCAGAGATAACTACTACTTTATCTCCCTTCTTAACATGTAATTTTGCTTGTTTAACTCCTTTACTCATAATTATAACATTAAAGCACTTCTGGTGCTAGTGATACAATTTTCATAAACTGCTTTTCACGCAGTTCTCTAGCAACTGGTCCAAAAATACGTGTACCAATTGGCTCATCGTTAGCATTTAACAATACAACTGCATTGTCATCAAAACGAATATACGACCCATCTTTTCTTCTAACCTCTTTAGCTGTTCGCACAACAACGGCTTTGGTTACTTTAGACTTCTTAATATTACCATTAGGAATAGCGGACTTAACAGAAACCACTATTTTATCCCCAACAGAAGCATATCTTCGCTTTGTCCCACCTAGAACACGGATACATAGAACTTCTTTTGCTCCACTATTGTCCGCTACATTTAATCTTGATTCTTGTTGTATCATGATATTTAGGTCTTACTTCGCTTTTTCTAATATTTCAACTAATCTCCAACGCTTATTTTTACTTAATGGGCGCGTTTCCATGATTCTAACTGTATCACCCACATTGCACTCATTCTTTTCATCATGTGCAACAAAACGACTTGTCTTCTTCATGAATTTCCCATAGATAGGATGCTTTTCCTTTCTTTCTACTGTTACTACTACTGATTTTTCCATACCATTACTAGCAACTTTTCCTACCTTCTGTTTTCTAAAATTTCTATCAGCCATAATGCTTAATTTATGCCTTACTTAAGGATCTTGATTTTAACTCCGTCAACATTCTAGCAATTTCTTTTCTAGCCATTCTAATTTTTGATGGATTTTCAATTGGCGAAATTGCATGGTCGAATTTCATACGCTTTAAAAGCCCTTGCTTTTCTTCCAACTGAGCTTTTATCTCTTCTGTTGTGTATGATGACAAATTTTTCGTTTTCATTTCAATTATTTTTTTTCTGTATAGTCTCTACGAACTACAAATTTCGTTAATACAGGAAGTTTTTGTGCAGCTAGACGCATACCTTCTTTAGCAATTTCTAAAGGAACTCCATCCATTTCAAATAGAATACGTCCTGGTCTAACCGGTGCAGCCCAATGATCTAGACCTCCCTTACCTTTACCCATTCTTACTTCTGCTGGTTTTTTAGTAATAGGTTTATCAGGAAATATTTTTATCCATACCTTACCTTCCCTCTTCATATATCGAGTCATAGCAATCCTAGCAGCCTCGATTTGACGATCTGTAATCCATGCAGACCCAAGAGACTTTAGGCCAAAGCTTCCATTTGAAATCACAGTTCCCCGTGTTTCAACACCACGAAGCTGATTAAGCATTTTATGTCTCTTTCTATATTTTACTCTTTTAGGTTGTAACATTTTTATTTATGTTTTTAGCTTAAAACCTTTTCTTTGCTCTTTTACCTTTTGATTTACCAACACCTACATTAGGCGATAAATCTCTTTTACCTAATACCTCACCTTTACAAATAAATACTTTGATACCTATTTTACCGTAAACAGTATTCGCCTCAACCAAAGCATAATCTATATCCGCTCTAAATGTATGTAAAGGGACTCTTCCTTGTTTAAACTGTTCTGAACGTGCAATTTCATTACCATTCAATCTCCCAGAAATCAAAATCTTTATACCCTCGGCAGACATTCTCATTGTAGAAGCTATAGCCATTTTAATAGCTCGCTTGTAAGATATTCTTGACTCAATTTGACGTGCGATGTTCTCTCCAACTAAACGTGCATCCAATTCTGGACGTTTTACTTCTGCAATATTAATTTGAACATCTTTGCTCGTTAATCTCTTCAATTCTTCACGAATAGTCTCCACTTCTTTACCGCCTTTACCAATGATAATTCCAGGTCTCGAAGTATAGATTGTCAATATGATATGCTTAATTGTGCGCTCTATTACTAATTTAGAAATACCCCCTTTATCAATACGAGCTAAGACATATTTCCTAATTCTTTCATCTTCATACAACTTTGCAGCATAACTCTTACTATCATACCAGTTTGAATCCCATCCTTTAATGAAACCTAACCTATTTGCTATTGGATTTATTTTCTGTCCCATATTCTTTCTTTATGCCGTTTTCGCGTCTACAATAATTGTAATATGACTATAAGGTTTACGAATACGATGCGCTGAACCTCTAGGAGCTGCCTGCCATCTTTTCAAAACACGCCCTTGATCAACAAAAATCTCTTTTACAAAAAGATTAGAATCTTCTGCCCGCGAACCTTCATTTTTATTCTCCCAATTTGAAACTGCAGATAACAATAGTTTCTCAATTGGCTTAGCTTGTATTCTTCTAGTAAACTTTAATATATTAAGCGCACTTTCTACTCGTTCTCCACGAATAGTATCTACTACCAATCTTGCCTTCCTAGGCGACGATTTCAAGTTTCTTAATTTTGCTATCGCTTCCATTACTTAATCTTTTTAGAACTATGTCCCTTAAATGTTCTTGTTGGTGAAAATTCGCCCAATTTATGACCAACCATATCTTCAGACACATAAACAGGAATAAATTTATTACCATTATGCACTGCTATTGTATGACCTACAAAGTCAGGAATTATTGTTGATCTTCTAGACCATGTTTTAACTACATTCTTTTTACCGTCTTCATTTAAAACGTTGATTTTACGCTCTAGTTTGAAGCTTACGTAAGGTCCTTTTTTTAATGATCTTGCCATCGTATTATTTCTTTTTCTTTCTACTGATGATTAATCTATTTGAGGCTTTTTTCTTATCTCTTGTTTTAAAGCCTTTAGCTGGAACACCAGTTCTTGATCTTGGGTGTCCTCCTGAAGATTTACCTTCACCACCACCCATTGGATGATCAACTGGATTCATTGCCACACCTCTCACTCTTGGTCTTCTTCCCATGTGACGACGTCTTCCTGCTTTACCAATTGACTCAAGATTGTGCTCCGAATTAGACACTACGCCTACGGTAGCTCTACAAGTCAATAATATCATTCTTGTTTCACCAGATGGCATTTTAATTACTGCATACTTACCATCTTTTGCATTTAATTGGGCAAAGCCACCAGCACTTCTAACTAATTGACCTCCTTTTCCAGGTGTCATTTCAATATTATGAATAAAAGTACCTAGTGGAATGTCTTTTATAACCAAAGAATTCCCAACTTCAGGAGCCGCATCAACACCAGACATTAACTCCATGCCAACCTTTAATCCCTTTGGCGCAATTATATAACGCTTTTCGCCATCTTTATAAAATAACAAAGCAATAAATGCTGAACGATTTGGATCATATTCAATGCTATTTACGACAGCTGGAACTCCATCTTTATTCCGCTTAAAGTCGATAATTCTATATTTCTTTTTATGACCTCCTCCTACATTGCGTACAGTCATTTTACCATCATGGTTTCTTCCGCCTTTTTTCTTTATTGGCGACAACAATGATTTTTCAGGTACATCTTTAGTTATTTCAGCATAATCATTACTGATTCTAAATCTAGTACCTGGCGTTATTGGTTTAAACTTTTTAACTCCCATTGTTCAATACTTAAATATTATTAAAGAAGTCTATTGTATCTCCTTCAGCTAATGTTACAATTGCTTTTTTCTTTACTGCTGTTTTACCTTTAGTAAAACCACTTTTTGTATAGCGCGTCTTAGCCTTTGCTGGCAATACAGAAGTATTAACATCAATTGGCTCCACCCCATACATTGCTTTAACAGCCTTTTTAATCTCAACTTTATTAGCTTTACGATCTACGATAAAACCCACTCTATTGAAATTCTCTGCAATAGAGTTCATTTTTTCAGTAATCAAAGGCTTCTTTAATACATCTTTTAAATTCATCTCTCTTACTTTAGATTTTCTTCAACCTTTTTAATAGCCCCTTCCTCAAATACTACATGCTTAGCATTCATAATATCCAGAGTATTTAATTCAGCAGCACGGACCACAGAAGTTCCCTGTATATTTCTTCCAGAAAGGAATAAATTCTCACTACTTTCTGCAACTACAAACAATGACTTACCATCATTTACCTTTAGAGCTTCAGTCATTTTTATATAGTCTTTTGTTTTAGTTGCTTTCATAGTTAATGAATCCACAACCATTAACGCATTGCCTTTTACTTTGTAGGATAAAGCTGACTTTTTTGCTAACTGCTTAGCTTTACTAGTTAAAGTGATATCATAATCCCTAACTCTAGGACCAAATACTCGACCACCACTTCTGAATAATGGATTTTTTATACTACCTGCTCTAGCAGTACCAGTACCCTTCTGTTTCTTAATCTTTCGAGTTGAACCTGTAATTTCACCACGCTCTTTAGCTTTGTGGTTTCCTGTATGACTAGCTGCTTGTATGCGTTTAACATCTAAGTAAATAGCATGATCGTTTGGCTTTACCTTAAAAACTTTATCTGACAACTTAATAGCGTTGCCTGTCTCTTTGCCACTAATATTTAATACTTTCAACTCCATCTTATTTCTCAATTAATACGTAAGCACCATTATGTCCTGGAACAGCGCCACTAACGACTAATAAATTTTTCTCTGGATATATTTTTAGGACCTTCAAGTTTTTTACTTTTACTCGATTTCCACCAGTACGCCCCGCCATCTTAAGACCTTTAATAACTTTCGCTGGATAAGATGCAGCACCTATTGAACCCGGTGATCTTTGACGGTTATGCTGTCCATGTGTAGCATCATTTACTCCAGCAAAGTTATGTCTCTTAACAACACCTTGAAAACCTTTACCCTTTGCCGTACCAACAACATCCACATATTCACCTTCTTCAAACATCGCTACGTCAATACTATCTCCTAGTTTCTTCGGCTCTTCGAAAGCAAAGTTAGTATATTCGACTAAGTTTCGTTTAGGTGAAGTTTTAGCCGACTTAAAGTGGCCTTTCATTGCATTTGAAGTATTCTTCTCTTTCTTATCATCATACGCAATCTGTAAAGCTTCATAGCCATCTTTTTCTACAGTTTTAATTTGCGTAATCACACAAGGGCCAGCTTCTAATACTGTACATGGGACATTTTTGTTGTCACCATCAAATACGCTGGTCATTCCTATTTTCTTTCCAATTATTCCTGC
Source organism: uncultured Saprospirales bacterium (assembly GCA_913050195.1). Taxonomy (GTDB): domain Bacteria; phylum Bacteroidota; class Bacteroidia; order Chitinophagales; family CAJXBJ01; genus CAJXBJ01. The sequence continues at coordinate 23,341 of CAJXBJ010000005.1, read as the reverse complement.
CATGGTTCTATACTTTAATTTCCACGTCAACGCCACTTGGTAACTCTAATTTCATTAGAGCATCCACAGTTTTAGAGGAAGAACTATAAATATCTATCAATCTTTTATAAGAACTCAATTGAAACTGTTCTCTTGACTTCTTGTTTACATGCGGTGAACGCAATACAGTAAATACTTTTCGTTTAGTAGGCAAAGGAACTGGTCCACTAACTACTGCTCCACTAATCTTTACTGTCTTTACAATCTTCTCAGCAGACTTATCCACTAAGTTATGATCGTATGATTTAAGCTTTATGCGAATTGTTTGTAACATACAACTATACTTTTACTCTTCCTTTTGCTTTATCAATAACTTCCTCTGCTACGCTATTAGGAACTTTATCATAATGTGAGAACTCCATTGAAGAAGCTGCTCTACCTGAAGACATTGTTCTTAAGGCAGTAACATAGCCAAACATCTCAGATAAAGGCACTTTTGCTCTTATAACCTGATCTGCACCTTTAAACTCCATACCTTCTAACTGTCCTCTTCTTCTATTTAAATCACCTACAATTTCCCCCGTATATTCATCCGGAGTTGTGATTTCCAATTTCATTACTGGCTCAAGAATTGCTGGTTTAGCATTTTTACCTGCCGCTCTAAAGGCCGCTCTTGCACAAAGTTCAAAAGAGTTTGCATCTGAATCTACTGGATGAAAAGATCCATCATAAAGACGAACTTTCATTCTATCCATAGCATAACCTGCTAACACACCATTTTCCATCGCTCCCTTAAATCCTTTCTCTACAGCAGGAATAAACTCCCTAGGAATATTACCACCAGTAACATCATTCTGGAATTGCAAACCTTCTTTGTCATCATCTGCAGGACCAATTTCAAATAATATATCTGCAAATTTACCTCGACCTCCTGTTTGCTTCTTGTAGACTTCTCTGTGCTCAATAGTAGAAGTTAATGTCTCTTTATAAGCTACTTGCGGAGCACCTTGATTACATTCAACCTTAAACTCACGTTTCAGCCTATCAATAATAATCTCTAAGTGCAATTCACCCATTCCACTTAAAACGGTTTGTCCAGTTTCTTCATCAGTGAAAACCTTTAAAGTTGGATCCTCTTCAATTAGCTTTGCAATAGCTATACCCAATTTATCAACATCAGACTGAGTCTTAGGCTCAATAGCTATTCCAATAACTGGATCTGGGAAATGCATAGATTCTAGCACTACTGGGTTACGCTCGTCACATAGAGTATCTCCTGTCTTAATATCTTTAAAACCTACTGCAGCTCCTATATCTCCAGCTTCAATAACCTCTACTGGATTTTGCTTATTAGCATGCATTTGAAGAATTCTAGAGATACGTTCTTTTTTGTTACTTCTTGAGTTTAAAACGTATGACCCAGCATTTAATTTACCAGAGTAAGCTCTAAAGAATGCTAAACGTCCTACATAAGGATCTGTCATAATTTTAAAAGCCAATGCAGAGAAAGGGGCATCAACGTTAGGTGGTCTTTCCTCTTCTGCTTCAGTCTTTGGGTTAGTACCTACAATAGCCTCTACATCCAATGGTGAAGGCAAATAGGTTATAACAGCATCCAACATTGTTTGTACGCCTTTATTTTTAAAGGCAGAACCGCACATCATTGGAATAATTTTAATGTCTATTGTAGCCGCTCTAATAGCCCCCATCAACTCCTCTTCAGTAATTGAATCTGGATCATCAAAGAACTTCTCCATTAATACATCATCGTATTCGGCTACCGCTTCAACTAATTTCTCACGGTACTCCGCTGCAATTTCTGCTAAATCTTCAGGGATATCAATTTCATCATAAGTCATTCCTCTAGAATCCTCATGCCAGATAATACCCTTGTTTTTAATAAGATCCACAACACCCTTAAAGTCATCTTCCGCACCAATTGGGATCTGCAATGGAACCGGATGTGCTCCTAAACGCTCTTTAACCTGGCTAACGACTTCAAAGAAATCCGCACCAGCCCTATCCATTTTATTCACAAAACCCAATCTAGGAACTCGATATCTGTTTGCTTGCCTCCAAACCGTTTCTGATTGAGGCTCAACACCGCCTACAGCACAGAACAAGGCAACCACACCATCTAAAACACGCAACGAACGCTCTACTTCTACAGTAAAATCTACGTGACCCGGAGTATCAATAATATTAATATCATAAGGTGTGTCTTTGTAGTGCCAGTTAACCCGCGTAGCAGCTGAGGTGATTGTAATTCCTCTTTCTTTTTCCTGATCCATCCAGTCCATAGTAGCTGCACCGTCATGCACCTCACCTATCTTGTGACTAACACCACAATAATATAAAACACGCTCTGTCGTCGTTGTTTTACCCGCATCAATGTGTGCGGCAATACCAATATTTCTTACTTTTTTAAGATCCTTAGCCATTTTCTAAAATTTAAAGTGAGAGAACGCCTTGTTCGCCTCCGCCATTCTATGCGTATCTTCTTTTTTCTTTACAGCCTGACCTTCGCCTTTAGCTGCTGCTTCAATTTCGGCTGCTAACTTTTCAGACATTGATCGACCTCTTCTTTGCTTAGCATACTTAATAAGCCACTTCATTCCTAAAGAAAGTTTTCTTTGAGGCCTTACCTCAACTGGAATTTGAAAGGTTGCACCACCAATTCTACGGCTTCTAACTTCTACTCCAGGCATAATAGTCTCCAACGCTTTTTTCCATTGACCATGGCCATCTTCACCTGAAGACTTTTCAACCTGCTCTACCGCATTATAAAATATCCGGAAAGCTAATGACTTTTTACCACTATCCATTAACTCATGCACAAATCGAGTTACTAATTTATCTCCAAACTTTGGATCCGGAGCTAATTCTCTTTTTTTCGCTTTTGCTTTTCTCATTTATTCAGGCTTTAAGCTTATTTCTTAGGTCTTTTAGCACCATACTTTGAACGTCCTTGTCGTTTATCACTGACGCCTGCAGTATCCAATGCACCTCTAATAATATGATATCGCACACCTGGCAAGTCTTTAACCCTTCCTCCTCTAATCAAAACTATTGAGTGTTCTTGCAAGTTGTGACCCTCTCCAGGTATATAAGCAATAACCTCATACCCGTTGGTTAATCTTACTTTTGCCACTTTTCTTAAGGCCGAGTTTGGCTTCTTAGGCGTCGTTGTATAAACTCTAGTACAAACACCTCTTTTCTGTGGACAATTGTCTAAAGCCCGTGACTTCGACGGAGCCTTTACAATCTTCCTACCTTTTCTAACTAACTGTTGTATTGTTGGCATTCACTTAAAATTTTGGGAGTACAAAGGTATCACTAATAAATTAATATTCCAACACTGTAATTCGAATTTAATTTCAGAGTAATTTAAAATTATCTTCGACTAACATTTTTTTGTCATTTAATGCCACTTAATTCAATGATTTAAACAGCCAAATTCAATGTGGATAACGCTTATTGATAGTGCTAAAATTGTATACTATTTAACTATATTTGCCACTTAATTCTGATTATGAAGTATGCCCCAATAGATGCACAATTATTTATAGATAACCGAAAGAACTTTATCAAGCATTTAGATTCTAACGCATTAGCAGTATTCAACTCTAATGATTTAATGCCTAGAAATGGAGATCAGACATTCGTACTACGGCAAAACTCTGATTTATTCTATTTAAGTGGAATTGATCAAGAAGAAAGCATTTTAATCATTTACCCCGACACTCCTTTAGTCCATTACAGAGAGGCTTTATTTATAAAGAGGACAAATGCGCATATTGCTGTTTGGGAAGGTCATAAATACAGCAAGGAAGAAGCTAGAAAAACATCAGGAATTAAAAATATTTATTGGTTAGAGGATTTTCCTGCTGCCTTAGATGCATTAATGAAGCAATGCAACTCTGTTTTCTTGAACAGCAATGAAAATGATCGATTTGATTCAGATGTTCCATATAAAGATTTACGCTTTGCCAAAAACTTGCAGAATAAATTCCCTCAACATAATTATAAGCGCTCAGCACCAATTATGGCAAAATTGCGCTCTATTAAACATTCTATTGAAGTGGAGCTGATGCAAAAAGCGTGTGACATTACAGAGTCGGCATTTCGTCGCTTATTACACTTTATTAAACCTGGAGTAAATGAATGTGAAATCGAAGCAGAAATAATGCATGAGTTCTTGCGCTTAAGATCAAATGGCTATGCCTATTATCCGATTGTGGCTTCTGGTGCAAGCAGCTGTGTGCTACATTACCAAGAAAACAATAAGGATTGTTTAGATGGAGATATCCTTTTACTTGACTTTGGTGCTGATTATGCAAATTATGCAAGTGACTTGACTAGAACTATTCCAGTATCTGGAAAATATTCACCGAGACAAAAAGAAGTTTATAATGCTACTTTAAAAGTAATGAAGGAAGCAATGAGCATGCTTCGTCCAGGGATAACACTTGACAACTATAACAAAGAAGTGGGCAAAGTAATGGAGTCTGCATTAATAGACATTAAACTATTAGACAAAAAGGATGTTGCCAATCAAGATAAAAGACAACCTCTTTACAAAAAATATTTCATGCATGGCACCTCTCACTTTATTGGACTAGATGTTCATGATATTGGTGATCGCTATGCTCCAATAAAGGAAGGAATGGCTTTTACATGTGAGCCTGGCATTTATATACCTAATGAAGGTATTGGAGTCCGAATTGAAAATGATTTAATAGTAGGAAAAAACAGTAATATTAACCTAATGAAAAACATCCCTATTGAGGCAGATGAGATTGAAACTTTAATGCAAGCATAAATAATGAAATTTGTAAAAAACATACCAAACTACATAAGCTTAGGAAACTTATTTCTTGGCATTTGTGCTTGTATTGTAGCTTTAGATAATCCTGGTCAAGAGGTTTTACAAAAAATTAATGGTGAAGTTGATGTATTGCCAGTTATGGGTGATTTAAACCGACTAATCATGGCAAGCTTTTTAATTTTAATGGCAGCTATATTAGATTTTTTTGATGGTTTTGTTGCTAGATTATTAAATGCTCAATCAGAAATGGGCAAGCACTTAGACTCCCTTTCAGACATCGTCAGCTTTGGAATTGCTCCTAGTTTTATTTTATATGAACTCTTGCATTTTTCATATGCAAGCAGAGCCATCTCTTTAAAATCTCCTTCTTGGGAACTTTATACTGCTTTTTTCTTTGCATTATGTGCTGCATGGCGTTTAGCAAAATTTAGTGCTGAGGGTAGTAGTTTGCCCTATTTTAAAGGATTGCCAACTCCAGCTGCATCAATGTTCGTTATTGGCATCCCTATGCTTGCAGCATATAGCAGTGAGATTCATCAATTAATATTTAACAACACATATATACTATTCATAATTATTTTTGGACTTGGTTTTTTAATGAATGCGTCTTTTCCATTTATTGCCTTTAAATCCATGAACTTAAACTTAAAAGAACATAAATTAAAATTAGTGCTAATTATATTGGCACTTGGAATCTTAGTTTATCTTCAGTTTGCTGGCTTAAGCCTTGTCATTCTAATTTATATAATTTCTTCAATACTATTTTATAAACCCGAAACACAAAAGCATGAAATTCAAAGCTGAAATCGATGTAATGCCGCTTAAAGAACTTTTAGACCCTCAAGGAAAAGCAGTGGGCATAGGATTATCTAATATAGGTTTGAATGCCATTAATAATGTGCGCATTGGAAAGCATATAAGCGTTGAAATAGACGCTAATGATAAGGCTGAGGCTGAGTCAAAAATAAAAAATGCATGTGATAAACTTCTCGCAAATCCTGTAATGGAATATTACACCTTTAGCATTAATCCTGCCTAAAGTTAAAAACATACTCCACAATATTTGCTCCCATTTGTAAGGCTTTTGTACGCACCTCTAGGGGGTCGTTATGCACTTGAGCATCTTCCCAGCCATCTCCAAGGTCACATTCATAATTGTACAGACAAAGCAAGCGCCCTTCGATTATTAAACCTAACGCCTGCGGTGCATGACCATTATGTTCATGTATCTTTGGCAGACCTTTGTCAAAAACAAAAGTCTGTTTAAATATAGGATGATCATAGGGCAATTCTACAAATGCAGAATTTGGAAAGACCAATTTCATATTAGCCCTTATATATTGGTCCATGCCATAACTATCATTTATATGTAAAAATCCTCCAGACAAAAGGTATTTCCTCAAGTTTTCTACATCGCTAGATGACATGTGAATATTTCCATGCCCAGTCATATGAATAAAAGGATAGTTAAACAACTTAGGGCTTCCTATTTCGACAACCTCTTCCTGCGGATTAATATTAGTCTTTATATGCTCATTACAAAAGGCTATTAAGTTAGGTAAGGATGTAGGACTTACATACCAATCGCCTCCTCCCTCGTATTTTAAACGAGCAATTTTCACACTTTGTGAAAACAATGTGGTGCCAAATAAAAGCATTAAAAATATGAATGCAGCCCCCCTCATTGATTAATATCATAAACTTTTGCGCAGACAAAAACTGCCGCTGTTTCAGTCCTTAAACGACTTGATCCCAAACTTATTTCTTGAACCCCTTTATTTTTTGCTAAATCAATTTCTTTTTTTGAAAAGTCTCCTTCAGGACCTATCAAAACTGTTGCCTTAGCATTTTGTTTACATTTAAAGTAAGGTTGATTTGTAGAACAATGTGCTATAAAGACATTTGATTCCTGACATTTATTAAAAAAGTCTACATAACTTATTGGAGCATTCAATTTAGGTATTTTATAATTACCAGATTGCTTTGCAGCGCTCAATAGTATTTTTTGACACCTTTCAATCTTCAATGATTTTCTGACAGAATTATCGCAAATTAATGGGGATATTTCAGAAACAGCTAATTCTACAGATTTTTCTAAAAACCATTCAAATCGAGCCATATTTTTAGTTGGAGCAACTGCAATATGCAAAGGAATATTTTCTCTAGTTTTAAAAGTTGACTCTATTCTAAAACCACATTTATTTTTAGTAATATCTGTTAATATTGCATAGTGATATGCTGTTTTACCATCAAAAACTATTATAGAGTCACCTACCTTTTTTCGCAATACTTTAATGCAGTGCTTAGCCTCTTCACCTTCAATAAAACCTAAAATACCTTTAGTATCAGGCACATAAAAGGCTGTCAATTCAGGCATTTACAGCAATTCGAGGAGCTGCCGCTTTAATTTCATCGCTCGCCTTTGATTCATATTTTTCAAAATTCTCTACAAACGATTTCGCCAAATCAAGAGCTTTTGAATCATATGCGTTCTTATCACTCCAAGTACTTCTAGGGTTCAAAATATTACTTGGAACATTTGGACAAGTTTCAGGCATTTTCAAGCCAAAAACAGGATGCTCCAAATAGGATACATTATTCAACTCACCACTTAAGGCAGCATTGATCATGGCTCTTGTATATTTTAATGACATTCTTGAGCCCACACCATATGCTCCACCTGACCAACCTGTATTCACAAGCCAAACGTTTACGGAATTATCTCTCATTTTCTCACCAAGCATTTCTGCATATCTTGTCGGATGTAATGGCAAGAATGGAGCACCAAAACAAGCAGAGAAAGTTGTTTGTGGCTCAGTAATACCGGCCTCCGTACCAGCAACTTTAGCTGTATAACCTGATATAAACTGGTACATTGCCTGTCCAGGGGTTAATTTACTAATTGGAGGTAACACTCCAAATGCATCACATGTAAGAAAGAAAATATTTTTAGGCACACCTCCTTTGGAAGGGGTTAATGCATTATCAATATGATATATTGGGTAAGAAACACGTGTGTTTTCAGTAACGCTGCTATCCGTAAAGTCTATCTCCTTCGTACCCTCATAGAATGAAGTATTCTCCACAAGAGCTCCTGGCTTTATCGCTCCATATATCTGTGGCTCATTTTCTCGAGTTAAGTTAATACACTTAGCGTAACAACCGCCCTCAAAATTAAACACTCCGCTTTGGGACCAGCCATGCTCATCATCACCTATTAAAGCTCTTTCTGGATCTGCTGACAAAGTAGTCTTACCTGTCCCTGATAAACCAAAGAATACTGCCGTATCTCCATCTTTTCCTACATTAGACGAGCAATGCATGGATAAAACATTCTTTTCATGTGGTAGTAAAAAGTTTAATACAGAAAAAATCCCCTTTTTAATTTCTCCAGTATACGCTGTTCCTCCAATAATAATTTGCTTTTTTGTGAAATTAATCACTGCAAAATTATGCTGCCTTGTCCCATCTTCCTTACCCAAGGACATAAAACTTGGTGCGCAAATAATAGACCAATCCGGATTATTAGCCTGAATTTCTTCATTTGTTGGTCTTAAAAAAAGATTATATGCAAATAAGTTTGACCAAGGCAACTCTGTATATACACGTATGTTTAACCTGTGTGCATCATCTGCACAAGCGTAAGCATCTCTTACATACAATGATTTACCTTCAAAATGAGCTACCACTTTGTTATAAAGTGCATTGTATTTACTTTCATCAAATGCAATATTTACAGCTCCCCAATCTACTGTATTTCCAGTAAGATCATCTTTAACTATAAATCGATCCTTGGGGGAACGCCCAGTGAATTCACCAGTACTAACTACCAAAGCTCCATTATCTGCTAAACTCCCTTGATTGTTTTCGATACATATTTCAGATAGTTCTTCTGGACTTAAATTCCAGTAAACATTTTCAACACCTTTAAAGCCCAAAGCTCCTATTGTCGCATCAGCTTTTTTATACCCTTTTTCAATCATAAAATCTTTTTTTTGTTGCGAAAGTGGCTGCGAATTTACAAAAAATTGAAATCTGTACAATTAAAGTTGTGCCCAACTTATAAACTTTATTACACAAGGTGATATTCCTGCTTTAAATTTAGCTTTAAAAGCCCCTCCATTTCCATCTCTAACAAGGCTGTGCTTAACTCAATATGCCCTAATGACCATTTACTTAATAACGTATTAAAATCTGCCCCCCCATGCTCAAGTAAATAATGATATATATTTCTATGACTATTATTAGCAAAGTCTTTTTTAAGCTTATCATCACGTTTAAAATCAAGCTCTAGTATTTGCTGCCAATTTAATGCCTCAACAATGTCATTAGCATGTGTACACAACAACGCCTTTTGTGACTTAATCAAACTCAGACATCCCTCAGAATGCACTTCATTAAGTCCTCCTGGCAAAGCAAAAACAATACGGTCATAAGCATGTGCTAGATTTGCACTGATCATCGCTCCCCCTTTAAGCTTAGACTCTGCCAACAACAAACCCTGAGTTAAGCCAGCAACAATGCGATTGCGAATCGGAAAATGTGCCCTATTGGGTTTTTGCTCAAATAAATATTCGGTAATTAAGGCGCCTCCACTATCAATAATTTGTGCCGCTAACCCTCTGTGAGAAGCTGGATATATTAAAGATAAGCCATGGGCTAAAACAGCTACCGTTTTTAGCTGATTTGATATGGCTGCTCTATGCCCTATGGCATCTATTCCATAAGCTAAGCCACTAACAATCAAAGGCTTAAATGCTTTCAAGTCCCTAATTATAGTATTAATATGTAAAGGAGCTTTAAGACTTGCATTACGCATTCCCACTACAGATATAGAATTTGACCACTTATCAGGCATACTGCCTTTAACAAATAGAAGAATGGGCGGATCATTAATATCTTTTAATAGCTCTGGATAAGAACTATCATAAATTGAAATAACATTAATATTATACTTTTCTATAAAACCTAATTCCCGTTTAAATTGAATTTTATTATTTACAGATTTAATGGCAGCATCCAATTTGCTGCCCCATTCTGGTATCTTTTTTCGAGCAATAGCACTATCCTCGAAAATAGCTTCAAAGCTAGGGTAGAATTTACAAATCTGGGCTTGGGTTTTTGTGCCTATATTTTTGAGACTTTTTAAAGCCAAGGCATACTCTAATTCTTTTGAATTCATTCACTATCTTTATGGTCAATATCAAAGATATCAAATATGATTTTTTCTTATAGGTTTTATTTTTATTTATTTTTATTGTTTGCTTTTTCTGATTTAACACAAGCTCAAACGCCTTACAATGATTTAGAGCCACCAAATACTTTCCAAAATGCAGACAATCCTTACTATTGGAAAAACAAGCTTCCTTTCCCTGGTTATTGGCAACAAGATGTGCATTATAAAATAAGTGCGGATGTCGATGAAAAAACAAACATTATTTCAGGAAATATGGAGTTAATATATAGTAATAATTCTCCTGATACTTTGAATGAAGTATTTTTCCATCTCTATCAGAATGCCTTTCAACCTGGATCGTACTACGACAACCTCCATAAGAACAACAAGGTAAAGTCTCAATTTGGACTATATGAGTCATATGGCTTAGGAACCCTAATTGAAGATTTCAAAATTGAAAATCGAAAAAGTGATTATAAAATAGACAACACAATACTTCACGCGACCCTTGACAAGCCTATTCTTCCAGGAGAAAATCGCACATTTTCAATCGTATTTAAAACATTCTTTGACATGGGTTCAATGCGTCGAAGAATGGATATTTTTGATAGCTATGGCAACACACATTTCAATGGTGTACATTGGTATCCGCGCATTTCTGTTTATGATCGCAAATTTGGATGGACAACGGATCAACATCTAGGTAGAGAATTTTATGGTGACTTTGGAACCTTTGATGTATCATTAAGCTTTGCAAACAATTATATTGTTGAAGCTACAGGTGCTTTGCAAAATCGAGAAGAAGTACTACCAGACTCTTTAAGGAAAGCTCTAGATATAAAGAATTTTAAAGATAAACCTTGGGGAGAAAAACCCTCCATAATTATTCCTTATGATAGTTCAAAACGTAAGACATGGCATTTTCATGCTGAAAATGTACATGACTTTGCATTTACTGCAGACCCTACCTATAGAATTGGTGAGTTTATAATTGATGATATTAGCTGCATATCTCTTGTACAAGAACCACATGCCGCTAAATGGCAAAATGCCGCTGAATACACCTCAAAAATTGTAGCTGTTTATAATGAAAAAATTGGACACTATGCATATCCAAAAATAATAGTAGCAGATGCAAGAGATGGAATGGAATACCCAATGATCACTTTAGATGGAGGCCATGACCCTGGATATCGTGGATTACTGGCTCATGAGGTAGGACATAACTGGTTTTTTGGAATGGTTGGCAATAATGAGACCTACAGAGCAGCACTAGATGAAGGCTTTACCCAGTTTCTAACAGCATTAGCTCAAGAAAACATTGATGGACCATTTGAGGCAAGAAAAACACCAAAGAAATGGTATGTGCGCAAATTCTCGCAGGAAAGAAGGGTTAGAGATTCTAGAGTATATTTAAAATACTTATTAGATGCTATGAGAGGCATGGACCCAAACTTAAACACACACTCTGATGACTTTGGGGGAAAATTACGTCATGGTGGTGGGTATGGCCATGTTTATTATAAGACAGCCACCATGCTATATAATTTAGAATATGTATTGGGCCAGAAACTTTTTTACAAAGCAATGCAAAATTATTTTAAAGAATTTTCAATTGCCCATCCGTACATTGAAGACTTCAGGAATTCCATTATCAGATTCACCAAAGTAGACCTTAATTGGTTTTTTGATCAATGGTTAGAGACGAATAAATATATTGATTATTCAATTAAAAAAGTAAAAAGAGACTCTACCAACTTATACAGTATCACTTTACAAAGAAAAGGCAGCATGCAAATGCCTATCGATCTTTTAGTTAAAGAGGAAAATGGTCAAGAATACTTAATACACATACCAAATAAATGGTTTACAAAAGATGAAGCTAAGTATACCCTACCAAAATGGGAAGGATGGGGCAATGTTCAGCCCAAATATACTTTTCAGTTAAACACAAATTCAAAACTTAAAGATTTAATTATCGACCCAAGTGACCGAATGGCTGATGTAAACAAACTAAACAACCATGGGATTATGCCCATTGATTTTAGGTTTGATTCAAAAGTTTCTGCCCTTCCGCACTGGAGAAAGTATGAGTTGAAGTGGCGACCGGTATTGTGGTATAATAATATAGATGGACCAATTTATGGCCTGCACCTTAATGGCCATTACATGAAACACAAACACAAATTCAAGCTTAACCTATGGCAATCAAACCTGATTGAACGTTTAGAATCTGAAGGGGCTATTGGAACATTACCTAGATATCATGAGTTTAAATATCAAACAGACCTATACCCTTTTATGTCAGGCCTTGTATTCAAACTTGAAGACAGACACATTGAAGGTTTTAAAAAAAGAGCATTGAGTTTTAACAAGCGCGCACAAGAAAACTCATGGTTTAGCATAGAACTATCATCTAGTATTAGGGGCAACAATGAATACATATTAACACCAGAAGAGTGGGATGAAAACATACTCAACAACTTATTAAATGTTAAATATAAGCACCCTTATAAATATGTAAATGGCAATGGTGAAATCAACTTTAAACTAAGAACCAACCTAATGGGAAGTGATCAAAATTACTCTTATATAAATCTTAGTGCGATTAACCATAATCGAATTGGACACAAAATCAATCTTAAAACTAGATTTTTTGCTCAAATAGGAACTAGCCCGAATCTTCCTGGAATGTCCGCACTATATTTCGCAGGAGCAAGTCCAGATGAACTCATAGATGACGCATTCATTAGGTCTGCTGGATTTATTCCCCAAGAATGGGCAGCTTATGGTGATCAAACAGGCCACTTTCATTATGGAGGAGGCCTTAACCTTAGAGGTTATAACTCATATAAAATAATTGAACGCAACAATGCAGATAGCCTTGTGTTTTTATATAAAGGAAGTAGTGGTATAGCATTTAATACAGAGCTAGAATTTGGAAGACTTTTCCCAATCCGCTTAAAACCATTTAATGGAAGAGTAAAGCTAGACCCATACTTATTTGCTGATGCTGGATTAATAAATAGAGATGCTATTAGCAGTACTCTAGACCCATCTGATATTCGCTTTGATGCTGGTGCTGGAATACACTTTACAATTAGACCATTTAAAGTCATGAATGAACTTGAACCTATAAAGTTGAGAATAGACTTCCCTCTATTTCTAAGCCATGTGCCATTTTTGGAAGAAGACAATTTTAAGTTTCGCTGGTTAATCGGAATTAACCGAGCATTTTAATTCAAAGAATTTAATTTTTTTATTTCTTCCGCATAGCCACACTTGCCCCTCCGCAACCCACTACACCGTTTTTAAACTTAAAGGTCAAATAGTAAACACCTGACTTATTACAAATAAATTCAAAGGCTGGATAGTGCTTACCTGTTTCTTTATTATAGCTACTAGAAACCTCTCCAAAATTATCAAATAATGAAAAAATCATTTTTTCTTTTGTTGTTTCTTCATCAATACATCCACTAACCCTATATCTAGTACCTTTTGACAACATCAATGAATAACGAGCAACGGGTGCTGGCATTTTCTTGTTCTTTCGTTTTGCTAAAGACACCTTATATGTCTTCAGTGTGGTATAGGTGTTTAAATCAGGAATACATTTGGTCTTAATATTGTCACTACACTGCGCAAATATTTGCAAACAGAATAAAAATAATATGCCTAATAAAACTCCTCTCATTATCGCACTAATTCATTCCTTAATTCATGGACAACCTTTTTGATATTATCCACCTGTACCTCACTAATCTTAACAATACTTTTATTGTTATCCTCTATAACTAAAACGCCATCTACTTCTGAAATAGTTCTCTCACCTTGGACGTATGAAATTTCCACTGATGAAAAGGCCTCTTTTAACACCTCAAATGATTTTGAAATCTTTTCAAAATAAGGGTCTCCTTTATACAAAGACATTATTAATATCAAATCATCTAACATTATTTTTTGATCACCTACTCGCTCATATAACTCATCGGAAGGGTATTTTGACGCTACCTCAGTTAATATGTAAACAGCCTCTAACCATCCGCCCACTAAAAGTAATATACTTATCTCATCCCTACCTTGCTCCTTTAAATAGACATTCATATTATCAAAACCCTGAGTACTAATATATAGAATTGAGTCTATCTCAGAGCTATTAGCTGCCAATCTAGCTATTGTTGTAAAATCAAAAAACTGCCCGATACGCAATTCTTCAGACATTTCTCTTACTGCTGCTAAATACACTATGGACGCTTGATATTTTGAGTAAATATTAATGTATCCCAAATCAGTACCATATATTCCTAAATTAATGGCCTGAGCATATTTATTAACGTAATTTTTTGAATGCTCAACAGGGTTTAATATCTCCTCTGAATATACTGCACCACTCTGTTTGATTAAGTTAGATATTTCTAAAGGAGAAGGTATTTGCTGTATTATTTCATACAACATCTCTCTAGGCACTTCTAACTCAGGCTTCACCTTTTGTTCTTCTGATTCCTTTAGAAGCTCCTCCATTCTATCTTCTGTACCATTTGCACAGCTAAATAGCAATACAAGCATGGCAGATAGAAACAAAAAACCCTTAAAACATTTACAATTCACCATTTGAAGTTAAAATTTAATTTTCAACTTGACAATAATTGTGCTAATTGCATTTAAAGTTCTTTTAAAGAAACCCATAACCAAACACACAAATAACAGCACAGAGAAAATCCAAATCACAATCAAATTGAAGGCAAAAGTATTTATTTTAAAACCTAAAAAGCATTTAACTGGAGCATAAAAGTGTGCTCTATAATCAAAGATATTTGAAGGCAAAGGTTCTCTATAAATTGGGTCAATTTGCTGTATAAAGCGACCATTTTTCTCAACTATTCGCTTTTTTGCCGTTGATTTTCTAAGCAAACGCGCTAGTTCATCGTTATAATAACTATTTCGCCATTTCCTATAACCATCCTCATCTTTTTGCTGCAAAAAGTACCTTTTATCAGTAAGCCTTCTATTTGATTCTACAAATTTTTCAGTATAAAATAACTTCATCTGTTTCCGAAGCTTCTCTACCTCCTCTAGTTTATTCCATGTAAGGTTATTGTATTCTAAGGATTCTAAATCAATTGCAACATCAAACAAAGTATCCTTTGAAAGCATTGCCAACTCATCTATTAATGTTCTCTTAATTAGAGTCACATAATTGCGAAGACGCTTAACTACAATTTCATCTTCTACATATATATATTCATACAAACTATCCAATGCCATCTGATTAACAGAAGTCATTCTATCTAAGCTTATCAAGTAGCTAACTAAGCTATCTAAACACTTCACATTAACCTTTTCATAATGCAAATATTTACTCCAAATAAAACCATTCGCATTTTCCCTTAAAACTGATAAAGAACCCTTTAACATGTTTATATCTTCTTGCGTACTAACTCCCGTATACTCCATACATTTTTTAATCCGACTTTCTAATTCAGGCAATAAATAAACCTGCCTAAAATCTGCAAAGCTTTCTTCTTTTTCAAGTTCATAGAATTGCTCCATAAAATGATTATCCTTATACTGGTTAACAGAAACTGCCTCAAATGCCCATCTAGAAACCATTATATCGGCTATATAAGGTACTTTATCATCACTTCCGACATAATGGTTCAATTTTTCAAAACTAAACATGGCCCCACTTAAAACTAATTGAGGAATCAACAACAATGGAATTAGTATGTATATAGTAACTGCAGAATTAAAAGATGCAGAGATATTTAAGCCTAACATATTGGCAAAGCAAGACACACTAAAAAGAACTAGCCATGTATCTAATAACATTCCCTGAATATCTAAAATCCAATTACCAATTAATACAAAGCTTAAGGTCTGTATTGCTGAAATTGTAAACAGGAGTCCCATTTTTGAAAGAAAGTAACTTAACTTACTCAAATTCAAAAAGGCCTCACGCTTTAAAATTTTACGATCCCTAACAATCTCCTCAGCACTCACCGTCATACCCATAAAAAGCGCTACAATAATACTCATGAAAAGATAAGCAGGAATGTTATCGTTTCTACCAAAAACATAGCCTAGCTTAAAGCTATCAATATATCTAATTATAAATGCCAATATTAATGCAAGCACTGGAGCTTCTAAAGAGTTAATTAGAACATATTGCCTATTTGCTAATTTTGACAACATATCTCTTGTAGTAAAAATCAACCATTGTTTTATGAGAGATGGAACATCTAAATTGCCCTCAGGCTTATTGTTTTGTTCTTCGTACCTTTTAAATTCCTTTTTACTCTCTAAATAAAGTTCACTCCACTCCTCAGGTGCTACTTTTCTAACCCCAGTATACTGACCATACTCATCAACAATATTAGACTCAATAATATTAAATATTAACTCTACATTCACATTACCACAAAGCTCACATTCCCCTTGTTCACTATTTATTTGATGATCTAAGGTTTTAAAGTAAATTAAAGACTCCACTGGATTTCCATAGTACACAGGATAACCACCATAGTCTAAAATAAATACCTTATCAAACATTTTATATATGTCAGATGAAGGTTGATGGATAACTACAAAGATCAACTTTCCAGAAAGTGTTAATTCTCTAAGTAGATCCATAACATTTTCTGAATCTCGTGATGACAAACCTGATGTAGGCTCATCAACAAAAAGCACTGAGGGCTCTCTAATTAATTCAAGAGCAATATTTAATCTTTTGCGCTGACCACCACTAATTGTTTTTTTTAGTGGACTACCAACTTTCAGATCCTTAATACCCCATAAACCTAGCTTTACTAATGTATCCTTAACTAATACTTTAATCTCCTCCTCTGACCGATGTGCAAAACATAGTTTAGAGTTATAGTAAAGATTTTGATAAACAGTTAAATCATCAATTAACAAATCATCCTGAGGAATGTAACCAAATACACCTTTAATTTGCTCTTTCTCTAAGTGAATATTTATATTATTCACCTTAACTTCTCCATTACTTGGCCTTAATTGTCCAGAAAGAACATTGAGTAAGCTTGTCTTTCCTGCTCCACTTGCTCCCATTATCCCTATAAGCTTTCCATGCTCCTCTGATATATTGACAGATCTTAGGCCCATAGCTCCGTTTGGAAATATTAAATCCAAATTATAAGCATTAAAGCTTAATTGAGATATATCAGAGTTACTTAAAAACTTTGAAAGAACATCACTGTAGTAAACTGGCTTGCCTTTAGGACTTCGAATAGTACTACCATTGGCAAATAAATAAATACGCTTATTATTCAGAATTAGTCCATTCAGATTAAGTTCATCTTGACCTGTGTACTTTAAAAAATAAAGATCAACACTACTCACCTTCAGTATCAACACCTCCCCATCTAAGTGCTCAGAAAAAATTTGTTTTGCATTTACATATCCATGCTCAAGTTTATTGTCAACAATCAAAATGTTTTCTAAATCTAATTCAGTCAAATCATGAATAGTAATAAAAGACCGTATAGATTTAAACTCTTGCTTATCAAAATTAAAAACATCCGAAACCGTGTCAATAAGCTGCATTCGCTGAGGTGTAAATCTCCTATCACTATTAATGAGCTCAAAAAGGCGAACCAAAACAACGACTTTTTGCTGCTGAGACAGCGTCTCATTAATTTTTTTACAAATGGAAAGCGTGCGAACCGAGTCTTTTACGGATGTCAAGCTATGATTTTGCGACTCCTTTTCTTTTTCTAATTTTTTCAGCTCTTCACGGCGTTTACGTCGCTCTTCACGCGCTTTTTTCTTAGCTGCTAACTCTTCTCCACTTAAATCTGACTTGACTTCAAGCTGCGATATTTCTGATTGCTTTGCACGACGCTTAGCCCGCCTTTCCTCCCTCTTTCTTTCTTTTTCTTCATCTACAACCCCTATTCCTTCCTTTTTATTTAACCCTTTATTTTCATTTAAAAATGATTCATATAAGTTATAGTAAATATTAACTTGACCTTTAGAAAGCTGTGACTGCAAAAACAGTCGAACATATTCCCGCTCATTTTTAGTAACTCCATCATCTTGCTTAGTTACAATAGCAAATAATTGCATCAAAGCTTTTAGTATCTCTTCACTCATTCTTTAGATTGATGAACCCCCATTATTTGTTTTTTTAGCTGCAATTGTAATATACAATGAATAGAAATAAATCTCATTTATATTCGGCTCAAAACTATAATGTAGCTTACTAGAACTCTTAAGAGCCATTTCAATAAAACCCAAACCTCCTCCTCCCACATTCGATATTTTACCATTCTTCATCACATCTTTATAGAGCACATCCAATCCATCTCTATCAAGTTTGTTGAGCTTATCAATGCGCTCCTTAATCCCCAACATACTGTCTTTACTGACAGGATTTCTTGTACTCACACAAATATGATTACCTTTTGAGGCTACTGCTATTATTGGCAATTCATTCATTTCATTTAGCAAGGACATAGGGCAATGTTTACTAATATTCTGTAAACACTCAAGCATTACACTTAGTACTTTCTTTTTCTGCGCAGCACCCAATACTTGAAGCTCTAACTTCTCATTAGCCAAATTTAAAATTGACTTGATTACTTCTTGTGAAAACTGACCTTCATGCACAAGTATGCTTCTATCCTCTTTTGTTAAATTTCTAAATTCTTTAAAGAGCCTTAATGATTCTGTTCCTGAGCTTATAATACCTGCCATCCCTTTACTAAGTTAAGGCTAATCCAAATAAATTCGATAGAGTATTTAAAATTTTAGGAATTTAAAGGCTACTGACTAATCAATTAACTAGTGAATTAATAGGTCTTTTTAAAACCATAAATAATTATCAGTTAAAAAATGATAATTTTAAATGCACTTAATGTAGCATCCTGCCTAATAAAGCATATAAGTAATGATAGAATATCCAAAAGTGAGTATCGTCATATTAAATTGGAATGGAGAAGAGTATTTAAAAAGATTTTTACCTTCTGTTACAAAAACAAAATATTCTAATCTTGAAATAATTGTTGGAGATAATGCTTCTTCTGATAATTCAATTTCTTTAGTTAAGAACAATTTCCCTGATGTTAAGATTTTAGAAAACCCTATAAACTATGGCTTTGCTAAAGGTTATAATGAAATTCTAAAAAGAGTTAATGCTGACTATTATGTTTTATTAAATTCAGATGTTGAAACTTCAGAAAATTGGCTACAACCTTGTATTGATTTTTTAGAAAAAAACAACAAGGCAGAAGCTTGTCAGCCACAAATATTAGATTTAAAAAACAAAAACCATTATGAGTATGCTGGTGCATCAGGCGGATATATAGACATCTGGGGCTTCCCTTTTTGTAAAGGCAGGGTTTTTGACACTATAGAAGAAAAAAGGGCTGATTATCAACAAAATGAAGAAGTCTTTTGGGCATCGGGCGCTTGTTTAATTATTAAGGCCAATCGGTATCATGAACTTGGAGGCTTAGACGAGGATTTCTTTGCGCATATGGAGGAAATTGATCTTTGTTGGCGATTAAAAAACGAAGGAGGGCAAGTTTGGTCTATAGCAAATACACATATTTTTCATTTAGGTGGAGGCTCTCTTAACTACGGTAACCCAAAAAAAGTATATCTAAACTTTAGGAATAATTTATGGATGTTGATTAAAAATCTTCCTATATCTTCCCTTTTATGGCGTTTACCATTACGCATGCTCGTTGATTACTTAGCGGTCTTAAAATTTATAAGTGAGGGAGCATTTAAAAGCGCTTTTGCAATTATAAGAGCTCACTTTGATGTTGAATGGAGTCTTAAAAGAACTTTAAAGAAGAGAACGCCATATCAAAAAAAGTTAAGTAAAATGAGGGGCGTTTATAATAAAAGCCTTGTTTGGGCTTATTTTGTAAAAGGCCATAAACGCTTTTCAGATTTAATATTCTGACAACAAGTATTCTAGTGCTAATTGGTACCCAGTTAAACCAAAACCAGATATCACCCCTTTGGCATAAAGAGAAATATAAGACTTAGCTCTAAATGATTCACGAGCATATATATTAGAAATATGCACTTCAATAACTGGAGCTTGAATTGCCGCTACAGCATCGGCCAGAGCAACTGAGGTATGTGTAAGGCCACCGGCATTTAATATAATACCAGCTGCATTCCTGTAAGAATGCAGTTTGTCAATAAGGTCTCCTTCCTGATTAGATTGATAATAGTCTAGCCTACACTTATTTTGGTTTTTAAGTTTATCAATTAGACTTTCAATACTTTTAGTTCCATATATTTCTGGCTGTCTTTCACCAAGAAGGTTCAAGTTTGGACCATTTAATATTAATATATCTTTCTGCATATTTTATTAAGTTATTGCAAATTAGGCCATTTAATAAAAAAGACCAAACATGAAAACTTTTATACTTATTTAAACGTAAATAAATCTATGGATTGGGAAAAGAGCTTAAAAGGTTTTGAGGCTTATCTACTTCTTGAAAAACACCTTTCAAAAAACAGTATTGATGCCTATATAAGTGATGTAAACAAACTTAAAGAATTCAATGAAAAAGAAGGAAGAGATGTATCTCCAGCAGCTATTAAACAAACTGACATAGAAGATTTTTTAGTATCTCTATTTAAAGCTAAATTTAATGCTAGATCACAGGCCCGCACAATTTCAGGGATAAAAGCCTTTTATTCCTATCAATTACTCGAAAAACAAATCGATGAAAATCCATGCCTACATATAGAAGGCCCTAAACTAAACAAAAAGCTACCTGAAACACTTAGTATTCAAGAAATAGATAATCTAATTCGGGGCATAGATTTGTCTAAAAAAGAAGGTTGGCGAAATAAGGCAATTATTGAATGTCTATATAGCTGTGGGCTTCGCGTAAGTGAACTAACAAACCTAAAACTCTCAAATATTGATTTTTCAGAAGGCTATATTAAAGTAGAGGGTAAAGGAAGTAAGGAGCGTTTAATACCAATGGGTAAGCAATGCGCTGACTATATATTGAATTATATTAAAAGTTATAGAAGTTTTTTAGATATTGATTTAAACAGTCAAGACATTACTTTTTTAAATCGTAGAGGTCGCGCTTTAAGCCGTGTTATGATATTCACAATAATTAAACAACTTGCAGAAAAAACTGGATTAAAAAAGACTATTAGCCCACACAGCTTTAGACATTCTTTTGCAACACATTTAGTGGAAGGCGGAGCAGACCTTAGAGCTGTACAAGAAATGCTTGGACACGAATCTATAACTACAACTGAAATTTACACACACCTAGATAGAACCTTCCTAAAAGATAGTTTAGTGCAATTTCATCCTAGGTTTTAGAATCTAGGCACAGGAGGACATTTTATACCCGTAAACTTTTTAAATATTCCCACATACTGCATAGACAGTTCTAATGCTCCATACATATTACTAGCAGGCTTTAGTGAAGAAATATTCACATCATAGCTAAGACCTAATCGCACATTTTTATGTTCACCTCCAGCCACAATTATAATAGCATCTGATAAGCGTGTCATTAAACCAACAAAAATAGACCTTCTAACTCTAGGACTAAGATTAAAGAAGTGTTCATATTCTAAACCCATTAAAGCCTCATGATTGTTATTTTGCCCCATAAAAGCCCCCCTAAAAGTTAAGAATCCTTTGTCGACCAAGGCCAGCCTACTATCTCCATGAATATGATAACGTAACCCTAAACGATTTTCAGAATCTAAGAAAGACTCCTTTGGTAGGTTTACATGATAAAAAGCGAAACCAATAGTTGATACAGGAAAGTTTTCCATATTTAATCTCAACAATGAACCTAGACCAAAATCTAAATAATAAAGACTATTTCCTAAGCTGTTTTCCCCAGAATTTAAATTAGGATCAAAATCAAAATTACCATTATACTGATTTGGGAAAGTAAGATTAAAATATGCTATACCCTTTTGCACATATTTAGCATAGTATCCTAATGCTAGGATGCTTCGATGCTTTTTGGGACCAAAACCTTTTTGATAAGCACCCATTAGAGCTACTTTACTAACACGTAATCCAGAAGAACCTGAGGCATCTTGTAGAAAATAAAGACCTAGCCCCATGTTATCACTTTGAACTGGTAGTGTAAAATCTAAAGCGGCATCATACGTTTCATACGGGACATGTACTGTACCCCATTGAGATCGATAATTTGCCCATGCCCTTATACTACCGTCAAACAAACCTGTTAAGGCTGGATTAAGATTAAATGGGGAGGCATAGTATTGACTAAAATGAATATCTTGAGCACTTAAACCAAACCAAAAAGAAATCACACATAATATGCTAAATAACCTAATCATCTTATAAGACTAATATTTCCTTTTTGCGTAAATACTTGATCTGCCAAAGTTTTACCAACAAGCAAATACGTATAAGTTTCCATTTCCAATTCTACACCATTATACGTGCCATCCCAAACTTCATCTGTACTATTTGCCTCAAAAACCAACTGTCCCCAACGGTTAAATATTTTCAAATTAGTTTCTGCCATTCCCTTAGCATAATACTGAATAAAATCATTTTTACCATCCCCATTCGGTGTAAATGCCTTAGGTATCGCTAGTTTTGCTTCGTTATAAACGGTTAAAGTAATTTCTTCAGTATTTAAACAATTATTCTCATCTATAACAGTTACAATATAAGTAATGTCATCAATTGGTGTTGAATTCACCAAGCTTTGATTTGTGTTGTCTAAATAAGTAATTGGAGACCATGTGTAATCTACTCCGCCACTTGCTTGTAAACTTACGGTTTGTCCTAAAAGGACTTCAATATCTGGGCCTAAACTAATGTTTGGAAGAGGGTTTATCACGACACTTACTGACAAAGTATCCCTACAATTATTTAAATCAGTTATTGTTATATAATAGTTTGTACTCGTATCCGGCTTTGCAATAGTATTTGAAGCATTTGTATCAGACAATGAAGATGAAGGAGACCACTGAAAGTTAAAATTACCTTGAGCTGAAAGTTGAACACTATCCCCAAAACACAAAGTTGTATCTGGACCTACACTTCCAATTGGAAGTGTATCAATAGTAACCCATAAAGAATCACTATTCTTACATCCATTCGTATCTGTTCCTTCTACATAATAATACAAGCTTGAATCTCCGATTAAAGCAGTCTCATTACTATCTGGATTAGTTAAACCAATTGTTGGCACCCATATATAGCTTAAAGCTCCAGTAGCTGTTAAATTAACACTATCTCCTTTACAAAGCCGCTCATCGGCACCTGCCTCAATAGTAGGCAAATCAAATACTTCAACAAATACACTAATACTATCACTACAATAATCATCAGATACTAATACTTGATAAAC
>CAJXBJ010000004.1 GCA_913050195.1 uncultured Saprospirales bacterium | reverse complement strand
GCTCAAGCTTTGTTAGCAATAATGGCAGGTATGTATGCTGTTTATCATGGTCCAGAAGGATTACGAGCTATAGCTTATCGAATTCATGCTATTGCCAAGGGGCTTGAAGAAGAGCTTGCTCAAATGGGTTATAAACAGCTTAATGACTTTTATTTTGATACCCTTAAAATTGATACAGATGGTATTTCACAGCAAAAGATAAAAGAGATAGCTGAAGATGCTGGCTATAATTTTAGATATGAGTCTGATGGCACAGTGATAATTGCCTTGGATGAAACCACTTCTTTAGATAATGCTAATGCAATATTATGGGTGTTTGCGGCAGCTAAAGAAATACCTTATCCTGAAAGAAAATATCATGAATTTATTGGTGATTTAGATTTTGATCTCCCAGATGATTTGATTAGAAAGGAGTCAATTTTAGAGCATGATGTCTTTAATATGTACCATACTGAGACAGACATAATGAGATATATTAAATCATTGGAGAACAAGGATTTATCATTAACATCTTCAATGATTCCTTTAGGATCTTGCACAATGAAATTGAATGCTGCTGCCCAGTTACTTCCATTAAACTATGCCGGCTTTGCTCACATACATCCGTTTGTCCCTAAAGATCAAGCTTTGGGGTATCATAAAATTATTGAAGAGCTTGAAAAGGACCTTTGTGAAATAACAGGTTTTGATGCTTGTTCTTTACAGCCAAATTCTGGGGCTCAAGGTGAATACGCTGGATTAATGGTTATTCGAGCTTACCATGAAAACCGGGGAGATACAAATAGAAATATAGTTCTGATTCCAGCCTCAGCTCATGGTACAAACCCAGCTAGTGCAGTAATGGCAGGAATGAAAGTTGTTGTAGTTGATTGTGATAAACATGGTAACATCAAAATAGAGGATTTAAAGGAAAAAGCTGAATTGCATAAGGATAATTTGTCGGCCTTAATGATAACCTATCCTTCTACACACGGGGTTTATGAAAAACCAGTTATTGAATGTTGTGAAATAATTCATGATAATGGTGGCATGGTTTATATGGATGGTGCAAATATGAACGCTCAAGTTGGATTGACGAATCCAAGTATTATAGGTGCTGATGTATGTCATCTTAATTTACATAAGACCTTTGCTATTCCGCATGGAGGTGGAGGCCCTGGAGTTGGACCAATTTGTGTAAATAAAAAGTTAGCGCCTTATTTACCAAGTAATCCAATAGTTAATGTAGGTGGAGAAAAAGCGATTACATCTATTTCTGCGGCTCCATGGGGGAGTGCTAGTATATTATTGATTTCATATTCTTACATTAAATTACTAGGTGGAAAAGGTCTTGTGAATTCAACAAAAGCAGCTATTTTAAATGCAAACTATCTTAAAGCTAGTCTAGATTCTAATTTTGATATTTTATATACCAATATTACGGGAACCATTGCACATGAGTTTATACTAGATTTTAGAATGTATAAGCACAATATCGGCATTGATGTTGAAGATGTTTCTAAGAGGTTAATGGACTATAGTTTTCATGCACCAACAGTTTCTTTTCCAGTGGCTGGTACATTAATGATAGAGCCTACGGAAAGTGAATCTAAAAAGGAGCTGGACCGATTTATTGATGCTATGTTATCAATAAAGGCTGAAATTAAAGAGATTGAGGATGGTACTTATACTATAAAAGATAATGTGCTTAAGAATGCCCCACACACCTTAAAGCATTTACTAAAAAATGACTGGGTGCATGACTATGATAGAGAAAAAGCAGCTTTTCCTATTAATACATTGAGAGAACAAAAGTTTTGGCCAAGTGTTGGCCGGATCAACAATTCGTATGGTGATAGGAATTTAATTTGTACTTGTCCTTCGATAGAAGAATATGCCTAAAGTCTAAGACTGAAATGTAACCTGATACCCATTTATGGAGTATAAAGGGTAGTAATTTTAGTCTTAGAATGCAGGAATTATCAGATAAAGATCTTTTAAGTCAGTATAAGAATACCCATGAGAACAAGCTTCTGGGTGAGCTTTATAATAGATATTTGCATCTAGTTTATGGCCTATGCTTGAATTATCTTAAAAATGAAGAGAAAGCCAAAGATGCCGTCTTTGATATTTTTGAAAAGTTGCTAAATGAGATTAACCAACACGAAATCAATTATTTTAAATCTTGGTTATATGTAGTTGCTAAAAACCACTGCCTGATGGCACTGAGAAAGCGTAAAAGTGAACAAAAAAATCACAGCTTATATTCAAAAGATTTAGAAAACAGTATGGAATTAATGCAAGAATTTCATCTATTTAATGAGAATATTAAAAAAGAAAAGGTCTTTGATTCTTTGGAAGAATGTATAGAGGCTTTAACCAAAGAGCAAAATATTTGTATTAAGTCATTTTATTTAGAAAAGATGACATATAAGGGTATTAGTCAATCATTTGAGATGGAAATGATGAAGGTTAAAAGCTATATACAAAATGGAAAAAGAAATCTTAAGAACTGTATAGAAAGTAAGCTTGAGTCAAAATAAGCAAAATATAATTTTTAAAAATACTAAGTGTATTGAGAAAGAGATGCTCATTGAGTATGCTCAAGGAAAGCTAAATGCGAAAGATATCTATAAGGTAGAATATCACTTGATTGATTGTAAGCTATGTAGTGATGCTCTAGAAGGCTACAAAATAGGTAAGAATATAAAGCTAGAAGTTTATGACATGAAGTTGCAAGTTTTAAGGCTATCAGAGCAAAATAGTATGCATAAATTCATACGACTAGTCAATGGTAATAAAGCTTTTATTAAGGTTGCAGCAGCATTAGTTCTATTTTTAGGTATAATTGGCTTAATGTTTAAAGCTATTAGTAGTTTAAACATGGAAGAAAAAACCTTTGCAGAAAATAAGAAAGTTATAGTTAAAGATTTAGATAAAATAGATCATACTATTCAGGTTACACCAAAATTAGAAAAAGCTGATACAGAGGATGCGGTTGATATTGAAAAGGAATTAGTTCTAGAGGAATCAAATGAAATGATTTTAGAAAATTCCTCGCTAGAAGAAAAATCGGATTTAGAGAAAATAGCTAAGGAAGAATCTTCCTTTGAATTAGAAATAGAGGAAGAAGAAAACAGTGATTTGGCAGAGTTTAATTCAGAAAGTAATGAATCTCCAGTATTTAACGAAAATTTGGATAGTGAAATGGGAAATACCTTGGCAAAAAGAGTTGCGGTTGAAGAGAGTACTAATTCTAATAAGTTAGAGTCTGGGCCTGAAATAAAAAGAGGCCTTAGTAGAATTGAAGCTATCACTGAAATGCGTAAGTTGACAGATGCTCAAAAATACAGTGAACTTATATTGACCTATAATGCCTATGAGTCTATAATAAGTGATGATGTGGAAATACTTTTCTATTTAGCAAGTGCATATAATTATACTAATGATGTAGAGAAATCAGTTTCAATGCATCAGCAGGTTATTAGTATGAATGATCCTTACTATAAAGTAGAATCTAAATGGCAATTGGTTAATATTTACTTAGCCAAAGAAGAAAAAGATAAGGCAGCAGTTTTACTAGAGGATTTAATTAGATCTAATTCAAGATATAAAAAATCAGCACAAGATATTCGTAAAACACTTGGCAACTAATACTAGAGAATTCCTTAAAAGGCTTTATATTTAAGTAAAGCCACAGAATTGTCTAAAATTGAAATATTTAAAGCCTCAGCTGGATCTGGAAAGACCTATAACTTGGCCTATCAGTATATTCGGTTAATTCTTCAGGATCCTTACAATAAATATGAGTCATGTTTGGCAGTAACCTTTACTAATGATGCTACCAGAGAAATGAAGCGTCGAATTATAGAGGAACTCACTAAATTGTCTAAAGGAGAACCTAGCTCATATTTAGCAAAACTAGAGGAGGAGTTAGAAACAGATACTAGGACAATTAGATATCGTTCTAAAGTTGCTTTGCAGAATATTTTACATGACTATTCTCGATTTTCAGTTAAAACTATTGATAGCTTTATTCAAAAAATACTAAGAGCTTTTATTTTAGACCTTGGCATTTTGGAAAACTATAATATTGAGTTAAATACAGAAAAAGTCATCAATGAAGTTAGTCTAGATGTTTTTCGGCGTATTCATAAAGACAAGGACTTAAGGCGTTGGCTTTCAGAGCTTTCTATTTACAAGATAAGACAAGGTAAGAGTTGGAATTTTAAAAGAGACTTAACAGTACTATGTAAAGAGATTCTTAAAGAAAGTGCGTGGAACAATACAAGCTTTAAAGGGAATGATCAGAAAGCCTTAATGAAAGTTGTTAAAACTGAAAAAAAGCGCATTAATTCTAGTATTCAAGACATAGCCAAATTGGCATTAAGTATAATTTCTGAAAAATTGGGAGAAGAGCCTTTGCTTGGTCAAAAATTTAAATATATACACAATTATGTCAAAAGATGTGCACATGGTCAAACATCTATTGATTATAAAATGAATATAAGTGTTCAAAAAGCGCTTGACGGTTTTGAGAATTGGCATTCAAAAACGGCAAATGATCAAATAAAAGTGGCCTTAAGCTTGGTATATGAGGAAGTTTTAGATTGCTTAGAAAACATAAGATTAATTCTCTCTACCGATTATCGTTTGTTAGTAAGTTTAGAGGAAATACAAAAGAATCTTTATGCTTTTGCTATAATGCATGAACTTAATGATGCTTTAAAGCACTATAGAGTTAAGGAAAATATTTTGCTGATATCTGATACTCATCAATTATTAAATCAGGTTATAGGAGGGCGAGAAGAAGCAAGTGTTTATGAATGGGCTGGAAATACTTATAAGCATTTACTGATCGATGAATTTCAAGATACCTCTAGATTGCAATGGTCTAATTTTAAACCTTTGATCATAAATAGTTTAGCGGATAATTGTTACAACATGATAGTAGGAGATGTCAAACAATCTGTTTATCGATGGCGTGGTGGAGATTGGCATTTACTTCTTAAGGAAGTCGATGAAACATTAGGCCATTTTAATGTTCAGCACACGTCTTTAAATAATAATTTTAGGAGTACAAGGGAAATTGTTGATTTTAATAATCATCTTTTTTCATTGTTACCCCAATTTTATCAGTCACATGTTAATTTAGAATATAATCAGCTTGAACCTTCTTTAAAGGAGTACATTAGTCAGCAAGGGTTTGATAAAATATTTATTGATGCTTATAGCGGAGTTGAGCAAGTATTGCCAGAAACAGAGGGTGGAGAAGTTGGTATAGATTTTATTCATTTGGATTCAAAAAGGGATCGAAATGAAAAAAATGATAAAGTACAAGCGAAACTTTATAAGTGTATTGAATCATTAATATCTGAGGGTTATAAAGCAGATCAGATTACTGTCCTGGTAAGAACAAATAGTGAAGCTAGGGATATTGTAAATATGATATTAAGTTATGATGGAGGTGTTTCAGCACTTTCTAAGGATGCATTATTGATATCAAATTCAAAGATAGTTCAACTTATTATTAATATTCTTGAGTATGTCAATAATAGAGACCCTGTTTATCTGATGTCAATACATCAATTGCTTAATTCTATTTTTAGCGATAAATATGTATTAAACCCTGAGCCTTATTTAAGTAAGGACTATATTAATATAGAAAAGGATTTAAAGCTTGATTCAATATTTGAAATTGGCGATGTCTCTGTTTATGAGCTAGTAGAGTATATTATTGCACTGTATGGTCTTTCCGAAATACAGTCAGAAATAATTTATTTGCAATATTTTCAAGAAGCGATATTAGAATATACCCAACAAAAAAATTTGGGCTTAAGTGATGTCTTAATATGGTGGTCTGAAGAAGGGCACCGTTTTTCAGTAAGCCTTATGAGTGAAATGGAAGCTATTCAAGTCTCAACAATTCATAAAGCAAAAGGACTAGCCTATGATATTGTTATAATACCATATTGTGATTGGTATTTGGATGATAAAAAGGGAGATAATATTTTATGGTGCAGTGTAGAAGACGAGCCATTTAAATCTAGATTCAATCTACCCATGTATTATAATAGTAGACTTAAGGAGAGCTTATTCTATAAAGAAGCCTATAAAGAAAGTATTTATGCTGTTATGGATGCAATAAACGTTTTCTACGTAGCATGTACTAGAGCAAGAAAAAAGTTATTTGTTTGGTGTTTTGCTCCAGATGAAAAGGAATTAAGTAAAGGGAATTTTAGTAAGATATCTGATTTGATATATCAATGTACATATTCAAATATAAATAATTTTCAAATTGATGGTTTTGAATTCAGGAAAAAGCGTTTAATCGAATTAATCCAAACAAATATTTCGCATAAGTTAGATGAGGTATTTAATCATTCAACGAATCAAAATCTAAATCGTATAGAAAAATATCCAGTATATAATTGGAGAGATTTATATAAAATTAAAAATAAGTCATCTATTCATTTTGTGTCTCAAAACACATCAGAGTCGCAATTGGCATATGGCACTATGATGCATGAGTTATTAGCAAAAATAAAATACAAATCAGATGTTGATAGAATAATAGAGGAATTTAGTGAAAGTCAGACTAGTTGGATAGATGACCTCGGTTATCTTAAAAAGAAATTAGATGAATATATAAATTACCCTCCAGTTTCAGAGTGGTTTGACACAAAGTGGGATGTCCTTAATGAGAGAAGCATAATTGAGGAAAACAATATTTATATATTGGATAGAGTATTGATGAATAAGGAAGAAACTATTGTTATTGACTTTAAATTTGGGGACTTTAAAGAAAAACATATAAGACAAGTAGAAAAATATAAGCGCTTGTTGATAAGTATGGGTTATCCAAAAACTAAAGGATATCTATATTACCCTGACGAAAAAGTGGTCAAAATAATTTGATATGTTTAATTTAATAAAGGCTTAGTGTCATTGTTGATGGGAATAAATAGGTTAAAAACTTTTATAGTATTAATGAATTTGGTTTTGTGCTATGTCTTAAATGCACAATATCAAGTTCAAGCTGATGCTATTGAAGTGGGGAGCTGTTATCAAATAACATCTGATGTTACATACCAATCAGGAGCTATTTGGAACAGTACGCCATTAGATTTAAGTGATGATTTTGTACTAATATATGAGGTGAATTTTGGTTGTAATGATGTTGGTGGGGATGGATTGGCTTTTGTATTACAGAATCAGGGTGTTAACGTTGTTCCATCCGCTGGCAATATGGGTTATGCAGGAATTACTCCATCAATAGCTGTAGAGTTTGATACATATCATCATATAGCTTTAAATGATTCTATGCATGATCATATTTCGCTTATGAAAAATGGGATAACAGATCATTCCGACGTACTTAATACTTTAGTAGGTCCTACATTGTTTGATTCTGCGAATATTGAAGATTGTCAGTTACATAATGTTAGAATTGAATGGTTAAGTGATAGTAATAGGCTAAAAATATATCTTGATTGTAATCTAGCTTTAGAATATAATGGCAATATTATTAACACTGTTTTCGGGGGCCAATCACAACTTTATTTTGGCTGGACGGGATCGACAAGTATTGGTTCTAATGCCCAATCAGTATGTCCTTTATATAATTCTAATTCTGGAGATATTTCTGATTCACTAATCTGCTATGGAGATACATTTACTGTAGAGAATATATATGGAGATACATTAAACTGGCTGAGTTTGGTTGAAATGGATACTAGCCAATCTATTTTTCATTTTTTCCCAGATACTCAAAAGACATATACATATACATCTAAAGATAAATGTTCTTTTGAATTTGCGGATACTTTCATAATTAATGTTTCAAATGAAAATCTAATACTAGATACAGTTCTTTCATTTTGTATAACAGGTCAGTTTAATTTAAATTTATCTGGTTCTTATGAAAGTTATTTTTGGAGTAATGGAGATACTTTAGCTAATATTCAATCCAATATTGAGGATTTATATAGTGTTACTGTATCAGATTCTTTTGGTTGTACTCATGAAGATAGTATTGATGTTGTTGCAATGGAAATTGGCGCAAGCCCATATTCAAGTGAATATTGTTTATATGATACCGTTATTTTATATGTAGAAAACAGTGTTTTTTCACCGAATGATATTTTTTGGTCAACAGGTGATAATGATGATACTATAAGTTATGTCGTAACCGGATTAGATCAAGTTAGCGTGGCAATGCTCGGCTGTTTTGATACATTTGAAATTAATTTAAATTCTTTAGGCCTTAGTTTGGACGATAGTATTCGTCTTTGTTCAGGTGATAGCATAGCTATTAGTGCGAATAATGGATATGCCTCTTATGCATGGTCTACCGGGGACAGTACAGGACTAATTACTTTATCATCATCGGGCATTTACAATATAAGTGTGACTGACTCTTCTGGATGTATGGCAAGTGATTCAGTTAAAATAATAGAGGGTGTGCCTATGCTTGCTAATTACACTGTCTCCGCGGAAACGTGTTCGTATTCTCAAGATGGCAGTATTGAAAGTAATGTTCAAAATAGCTTTTTAATTGATTCAATAATTTGGTCTAATGGTTTGAATGGGTCTCTAATTAATAATTTAGATGCAGGTACATATATAGTGAACATCTATGATGAAGTTGGATGTCAAAAAACAGATACGGTTCAAGTTGGTTTAATATCGAACATGCAAGCCAATATAATTGCTGATAGTTTGCTTTGCGCTGGTGATGAAAATGGAGAGCTAAATGTAAATGTCAGTAATGGTTTTGGAGCTTATCAATATGCTTGGACAAATGGGGCAACGACATCATTAAATACTAACCTTTCTGCCTCTACTTATGCTGTGACTATTACCGATGCAGCACTTTGTACATTAGAGACTAGTTCAGTGGTTTGGGAACCACAATCTTTACAAATAAATGTGGTTGATACAGCTTTTTCTTGTGCAAGTAATAATGGTGGTGTAACAGAAGTTTTTGTGCAGGGGGGGACACCTGATTACACTTATATATGGAGTACAGGCGACACAACCTCTTCAATTAATCAATTAGCACTAGGCGTTTATTATATAAGCGTAAGTGATGTTAATGCATGTACAAAAGTTGATAGTACTGTAATTACAGTGAGTGCACCTCTTAATATTAATCTAAATGTCAACCAAAATCTTATTTGTTACGGGGATAGTATTCAATTAGACGCTATTCTTATAGATAGTGGATATCCAGGCGTTCCCGTGGCCCATGTTTTTCAGTGGTTGCCCACAACGTATATTCAAGATTCCAATGCATTAAGTTCTAAAGCTTATCCTAATGAGAGTATAAAGTATATTATTAAGGTAACGGATGGTAATTTATGTGAAGCAACAGATAGTGTTTATATAAAAGTTAACCCAGCTTTGAATATTGAGGTTTTACCAGATGATACTATTTGTCAAAATGAAACAATACAGCTAAATACATTAGTAATTGACAGTGGAACAATTGGTGTTCCTGCACCTTATGCTTATGTATGGACACCAAGCCTTGGCCTTAACAATGCTAATATTCAGCAACCTTTAGCAAGCCCTGATACAACTACTACTTATCATCTAATTGTTACAGACTCTAATTTATGTACAGCTACAGATAGTTTAACGATAAATGTTTCTCCTTATCTTGAGGTTGGCTTAATAAGTGATTCTTTTATTTGCTATGGTGAAACAGCCGCTTTAAGTGCTAATATAGATGCTGGTGCTGGCAGTTTTTCTTTTTCATGGATTCCTACTGACTATTTGGATGACACAACTCAATTAAATGTTGTTAGCTCTCTCATTGATACTATGACGTATATTATCAATGTAGAGGATATAAACGCATGTAAAGCTTCAGACACTGTTCAGATTAATGTTAATCCTCCATTGGAAACATCGGCCTTTTCAAATCCTATGGCGTCCTGCAATTTTGATCCAGTAACCTTAAGTGTTGTAATTGATAGTTTAGCGCTTGGTACAGGTCCATATAGCTATGAATGGGAAAACTTACTTTATAATAATAGTGACTCCTTAATTCAAGGGGATTCAGCAATTACTTTGGCTTATCTGCAGGACACGGGCTTTTTTAGAATAAAAGTGATTGATGCATCACTTTGTGAATCTAATGACACTGTACTTGTTTCAATTAATCCCCCCTTAAATGTTACTATAAGCTCTGATACTTCTTTTTTATGTTATGGTGATTCACTTTATCTTACTTCAGCATTAGTAGATTCTGGAACATTAGGTTTTCCAGTGGGTCATGTCTTTAAATGGAATCCTGTGGAAGCCATTGAGGATACTTTAGGGTTTTCAAGTTGGGCTTACCCAGATACTTCACAGTGGTTTAGTTTTGAGGTTATTGATGGCAATTTATGCTCAGACATAGATAGTATATATGTTGAGGTAAATCCTTCATTGTCTGTTGATGCAGGAATTGGAGATACTATATGTAAAGGTCAGACAATATTGTTAAGTGCCAGTGCTCAAGATATGGGTACGCCAGGCTCTCCTTTGGCACATGCTTATACATGGTTGCCAACAATGGGACTTTCCAACCCGAATCTTTATTATTCTTCGGCAAGTCCTGACTCGAGTATTACATATTACGTTTCAATTATTGACATGAAACAATGTGTTGCAATCGATAGTGTACGAGTAAAAGTCATTGATCTTCAGGTTAATTTACCGTCAGATACTAATATTTGTGAAGGGGAACCCCTTTCAATAAGTGCAATGGTTAATGGAATGGTTGTATGGTCAGATAATGGGGCAGGTGGTAACTTTGATGACTCTACTAGTTATGAGCCAACATACATTTATAATGGGAATAATGATTCAATCCTTATGATAGCTAAAGTGGTTGATAGTTTTGCTTTATGTGGATCAAATTCAGACAGTATTTTAATTAATGTAGATAAAAGACCAGTAGCCAATATTATAAATAATATATCTTCTATATGCTCAGGAAATTCAATTAATTTTAGTGCTAATGTGCAGGCTGATAGTATGCTTTGGAAGCAATTGTTTATTGGTGGGGCATTTACATCATCTGTAAATCAGGTGAGTACGAGTTTCTCAACAGAATTAGTTGCTATTGGAAATACCCAATGTATAGTTCTAGATGCGTATAATTACAATGTGTGTCCTTCAATCTCAGATACTTTATGCTTTAGTATATTACAGAGTCCTTATTCAAACTTAGATACTAGCCTTAATGTTTGTAACGGGGATAGTTTATTATATACAAATCCTTTTTATGGATTTTCGTCTGTTCAATGGAGTGATAGTGGAAAGGGTGGAGTTTTTGGTACTTCAATTAATCCTGAAGATTTATCATATGTAAATGACTCTGTCCTTGGTTTGATTAAGCTTTATTATACTTTGAATTCGGATGTAGGTTGTGGAACTTACTCAGATTCATTAAATATTTATATTGATAGTATTCCTAACATTAAGCTTATAAATATAGACTCATCCTTATGTTATGATAGTTTGGTAAATCTTAATGTGTATGGGGCGGAACATTATACTTGGTTTGAATGGCAAATGTCATGGGATACTATTGCTGATAGTATAGCCAGTTTAAGCTATCTGTTTTTAGATACTTCTATTTTAATGGTTATTGGTACTGATTCTAATGGATGTCAGTCTCAGGAAATGGATACTATAGATAAAAAATATTCTCCAACTATTGATGCGTATATAAGCTATGATTCAACATATTGTTATCCATTAGAGGTTCAGTTTGCTTATAATGTGGATCTGCCGACATCAATGTCTGTATCTGAAAATATATGGAGTTTTGGCAATGGAGATGAAAGTGATTCTGCAACTGTTGATTATATATATGAGAAGGAGATAGGAAAAGATTATCCATTTACTTATCACCCTATCATAGATGTGTATTATACTAATGGATGTATGCAGTCTGATACGCTAAGTGTTGAGGTCTGTGAAAATGTAATGATTCCTAATATTATATCGCCTAATGGTGATGGAAGAAATGATGAATTTAGAATTCCAGGTTTTCTGCAAAGAATGGCACCATGTAGTATTCAAATATTTGATCGGTGGGGTACTTTAGTTTATGAAGAAGATTCTTATCAAAATAATTGGGGAGGTATAAAGTCAAATGGTAATAAGTTAGCGAATGACACCTATTTTTATCAGCTTAACTGTTCTTCAAAAACATGGGCAGGTTGGATTAAAGTTCATTATTAAGCCAGCAATTAAATCTATAAAAATTATTATTTAAATCAATATCAAAGAAAACAATACCTTGATAATTTTCTATTAAAGAGGAAACTGGTATAATGTGTTTGCCTTGGTCAGTATTCATATTATGCGATGCAATCCTTTGACCAATAGTATTGTAGGCGTTTATTGATATGTTCATAGTTTCTTCTAACTCTATTTCTAAAAAAGCATTTTGATATGAATCATAATATATCCTTGCTTTTGTTTCTTTAACTGAATCTATAGAGATAGCCTGTGCTTTTTTAAGAGCTTCAAAAGCATTGAGTCGCCCATATCCCATTTCAGTACTCCACGTTCCGTAAGTCTTTTCAAGATTGTATTGATATTCTCCAACCTTCTCGGCGGTAGTTAGTAGGATATTTTTTATTTGTTCATAGGTTAATAATGGATTAACCGAAAGCATAAGACCAACAATTCCTGCAGCATAAGGACAAGATGCAGAAGTACCACCAAAAGTCATGTGATAATCATCAGAACGATATCCATTACTTCCAACCATATCTATAGTGGCAATTTTTACTCCAGGTGTAACGCAATCAAGGCCTTGTCCATAATTGGCACCCCAACCTACATTTGAACAATCAAATACAGTTTTTAGTTTGTCGCACATGTTGCTAGCACCTATAGAAAGCGTTAAATAAAAAGACGCAGGCCATATAACAACAGAGTCCGGTTCATTACCGGATGAAAAAAGCATTGGGAGTCCTTGACCATTTCGGCCATTTTTTACCGCAGCTTTAATAGCATTGTTAGAGTAAGTAGTATCAATTCCTGAAACAGGAAGTAAATAATCAGGAATACCATATGAATTATTAACTACATCAATATTAGCATCTTGCCAAGCCCACGCCATTGCATTTGCAGCCCATATATGTGTTGTATAGCCGGTTATTTCACCATTAAGATTAATATACATAAATACACGCACGGGAACTATTTTACAATTGGGCGCAATACCAGTGATGCTATTTGAATTATTGTATTGGGCTCCAATAATACCGCTACAGCATGTTCCATGACCATCTTCGTCATAATCTAGAGAAGGGTAGCCATTAGTGCCTTGATTTAGTGCATCATAGCCGGTGAGTAGGCAATGGCTTAACTCCGCATGCTGAGTATCCACACCACTGTCAAAAACCGCTATTTTAATATTTGGGTTCCCGCGACTTATTTCCCATGCTTTAAGTACATCTAAGTCAGCTCCAGGGGTTCCTAAACTTTGCTTAATGCTTCCTATGTTGTGCAACGCCCATTGCCATTCCCAATAAGTATCATCAGGCTCATCATTTGTTAGAAGACTAAAAAAGCTATTCCTATTTATCCATTCGACATGTTCCCAGTTATTGATTTTAGACTTTATGGAATCATAGCTAATTGTAGATTTATTCATTGAAAATATAAAGCAATTTTCTATTGACTTATCTTCATTTAGGTATTCTAAGCCTAGATCCTTAGTTTTTTTAACAATATAATTTAAGGATACACCAGGCTTTACTTTAATAATACATTCAGGTAAATGACTAACATAATGACTGCCAAATTGTTTTATAGGGCTTATGTAATCAAGAAAAGGAACAGACTCAAATATATTCCGTAATTGAATTATTGAACTACTATCTCTGTAGTTTGGCTTTATTTCAACTATCAAAAAGAAGTTATCTTCAATACTATTCAAGGTGTTTTTTATACTTATTTTTTCATTTGTTAATTCCTTAATACGAGAAATATGTTGTTCGCTAAAGTCGCTTTTTTTTGATAGACTGTATCCAATAATATTTTGTGCAAAAGATATTGCTGTTATAAAACAAGACAGGTATATAAGTATAATTAGTCTCATGGTTTGACAATATTCCAATTAGTAAATGGAAATAAATGGATACCCCTATTAAAAGTCTTTTCAATCCATCTCAGCATACGATATTCTAATTTTTCATGCTTCATTGGTAATCTATTTAGTTGGTATTCACACCCATAGTTTAGTTGGTCTTTCCAGTTAAATTGCTCAATCCAATCTTTCATGACTTTAGGGTGGGTGCCTTTAAATTTAGGCAAACATCCAATAGGACCATAATTAAAAATATTTGGGTCTGTCTCAGAAGAATTATGACTATGTATTTTATCGAGAGCAATTTTCTTTTTTTGCATTAATTGGGGCGGTCTAACCCAGCCATAATGATAGACAAAAGCATTGATTGGAATAACATTTAGCTTGCTAGTGCCTTCCTTTTTTCTATAACTTAAACCATCAAAATCAGGTATTCGTCTAAACGATTGGGCAGACTGGAATGAATGAATCTCTGAATCATTTCTTATAATTCGAATTTCGTTCTGATACCATCCTCGACCATCATTATAATGGTTATAATCACCGAAAAAATGCATGTATTTTAATAAAAACGCATCTATATGTTTATTTTCCAAATGTATTTCACAAGCAGATTTAATATTATCTAAATAGTTTTCATGTATAACCTCATCCGCCTGAAGATAGATTAGCCAATCGCCTTTACAGTGTGATTTGGCAATATCCGTTTGATGCGCATTTTCCATGCCATTTGGATATTTTTCAAGATCCCATTTAGTTCTGATAATTTTTAATTTATCAGATTTAATCGACTTTATAATTGCTTCAGTCGAATCATCTTTATCATTATCACCTAAAGCAAAGACAAATTCATCAACTATTGGCAAAATTGATTCAATGGAAGCCTTTATAGGGTAGTAAAGTTTTGAGACATTTCGTCCCATACTAAAACCACTTATTGTCATTGCTTGCGGCTTTTATACCATGAACTATTTGTGTTGATATTTTTTTCTGTTACTTCGTCCAAATTTTTGCTTTCTCTTGCAAATAAAAGAGCTGCTAAAGCTGCTATTTTTGACTCTTCCTCGTCAATGTTATTATTATCTAGAGAACTAAAGTATTTATCAATAAAGTGTGTATCAAAATTACCACTAATAAAAGCATCGTGCTTTAGGGCAAAGGTTCCAAAGGGTAGTGTGGTTTTAACGCCTTGAATATTATATTCTTCAATAGCCCTTAACATTCGATCTATTGCCGTATTTCTATTTTCTGCGTATACAATTAGCTTGGCTAACATAGGGTCATAGTAGATGGGTATATCCATTCCTGGGTACATTGAGTCGTCTACTCTGATGCCAGGACCATGTGGACGATTATAAACTTTTAATTTCCCAATATCAGGTAAAAAGTTATTGTTGGGATCTTCCGCACATACTCTTAATTCTATTGCATGACCATTAATTGATAAGTCCTCTTGTTTAAAGCCAAGTTTCTTATTTCTAGCTACTTCAATTTGCTCTCTTACAAGATCAATACCTGTAATTAATTCAGTTACAGGGTGTTCTACCTGTAAACGTGTATTCATTTCAAGAAAGTAAAATCGCTTATCTGTATCCATTATAAATTCCACGGTACCGGCACCAGAATAATTACATGCTTTAGCTACTTGAACCGCACATTTCCCTAGTTCTTCTCTAAGATCCTCATCCACAATTACAGAAGGAGCTTCTTCTATAAGTTTTTGATGTCGTCTTTGGATAGAACACTCTCTTTCAAAAAGGTGTACTGTATTGCCATGATTATCGGCTAGTACCTGAACTTCAATATGGCGCGGACTTTCTAAGTATTTTTCAATGAATACACGCCCATCACCAAAGGCTGATTTAGCTTCTCCGATGGCCATTTGAACTTGTTCTTCTAAATCTTTTTCTTCTTTGACGATTCGCATTCCTTTTCCACCACCGCCTGCTGCTGCTTTAATCAGTATAGGAAAGCCAATTTCCTTAGAGACCCTTATGGCTTCTTCAATGTTCTTTAGAGCCTCCTCTGTTCCAGGTACTAATGGGATGTTATAGTCCATGACCGCTTTTTTAGCTAGTAACTTATTTCCCATTGTATTAATGCTGTCAGCCGAAGGACCAATAAAAGTCATTTTGGCTTTTGTCACAGCTTCCGCAAAGCTTGCATTTTCAGAAAGAAAGCCATAACCTGGATGAATACCATCTACATTAAGTTTTTTAGCTTCTTCAATAATTTTATCACCCAACAAGTAAGATTGTGATGAAGGAGCAGGACCTATACAAATAGCTTCATCTGCAAAGCATACATGGGGTGCTAAGCGATCAACTTCAGAATATATGGCGACTGTTTGAATTCCCATTTCTTTGGCTGTCCGTATGATTCTGAGTGCTATTTCACCGCGATTGGCAATTAATATTTTATTCATTTTATCAATTTATACGGGGTAAATATAAGCATTTTGCGGGCAAAAGGATACCTTTGTTTAAGGATGATCTATCGTGAGATTCACACATTTTTTTGGATAGAATGGGAGCGAGATTGGCGTAACAAAACACTGCTATATGCTAATGCATTCTTTCCACTTTTGGCAGTAACTATTGTAAGTAATACATTTAGCAAGTTAAGTTATCAATCTTGGAATGCATTATTCTGGTTGATTTTTTTGTTTGCATCTATTACTATAGCTGCCAAAAGTTTTTTAAGCGATAGTCCTCAAAGAAAACTATATATGTATAGCCTTGGTTCAGGGGTAAGTATATGGATTGCCAAATGGTTATATCACATGTTGTTACTGTGTGTGGTGATGCTTTTGAATTTTTTATTTTTAACCTTTATGGAGGGTAGTAATCCAATTTATATGGGTGTTAATCCATTTTTTAATATTGCACTATTTTCTTTTAGTGGAATTATTGGTGCTTCATATTTTAGTTTAATTCTTAGTTTAGTATCAGCTATGATTACTCATACAAATAAAAGTGCAGGTTTGCTTTCAGCAATAGCTATACCACTGTTAATTCCAATGCTAATT
Source organism: uncultured Saprospirales bacterium (assembly GCA_913050195.1). Taxonomy (GTDB): domain Bacteria; phylum Bacteroidota; class Bacteroidia; order Chitinophagales; family CAJXBJ01; genus CAJXBJ01. The sequence goes on along the minus strand of CAJXBJ010000004.1, from coordinate 34,884 downwards.
ATGCTTTCTGATTTAAGCCTAAAAAGTATGCTTGGTAGTATGTCCTTTTTTGCAAACATAAAAACTATTGGAGTCGTAGTTGGAATGCACACACTTTTGTTTATTATTGGCCTCATTTTATTTCCTGCATTATGGAAAGAATAGATATATGAAAGAGTGGTGGTGGAAAATAGGTAGTTTGCTTCTTCTAGTATATGTTTTTTCAGTTGGATTAGTAGTAGAAGTTCCTGCATTAGTTATTCTAAATGAGAGCATAAGGAACTTGTTTTTTCATGTACCACTTTGGTTTGCTATGACTGTTCTGCTTATAAATGCTATGGTGTATAGTATTAAATATTTATTAAGTCAGAATATAAATTACGATTACAAATCAAAATCTTTGATAGAAGTTGCTATTGTCTTTGGCAGTATGGGTTTTATTACTGGAATGTTATGGGCGAAATCAACATGGGGTGGATGGTTGCCTCCAGACGTTAAAATTATTGGAGCCAGTATTACCCTTATCTTTTATATAGCTTATTTTATTTTAAGAGGTTCAATAGATCAGGAACATAAAAAGGCACGTATTTCAGCCGTTTATAATATTATAGCCTGTGCTTGTATGATTGCATTTATTTATGTTATTCCTCGTTTAAAAGGAACGGACTCATTACATCCAGGTAATGGTGGTAATCCTGGTTTTAATACTTACGACTTGGATTCATCCTTAAGGCTTGTTTTTTATCCTGCTGTGCTAGCTTGGATAGGTATTAGTTTATGGTTTAGTGATTTAAGGTATCGTATATTAAAAATTGAAAGAATAGTTAAATTTAAAGTTAATGAGAATATCTAATTGTATTAAGTTATTAGTTGGCTGTCTAGTTTTTATTTCACCTAATTTACTTTGGGCGAATCAAGTAGAAATGTCTAGCTATTTGCGTGCTGATGGTAAAATATATGTTGTGATAGCAGTTATCTTGATTGTATTATTGGCTTTAGCATCCTATTTAATATATTTGGACAAGAAAATTTCTAAATTGGAGCAGCAAACAGAAAAGAACTAAAAATGGCAGAACAAAGTTTTTATCAAAATGTATTGAATTACTTTGACGAAGCATCTAAGCATGTTAAAGTAACTAAAGGGTTATTAGCACAGATTAAAGCATGTAATAGTGTATATAAAATGACCTTTCCTGTAAAGTTGGGAAAAGAGGTTAAAGTAGTAGAAGCCTATAGAGTACAGCATTCACATCATAAACTTCCAACAAAAGGAGGAATTCGATTTAATCCGCACGTGAATCAGGATGAAGTAATGGCATTAGCTGCATTAATGACATTTAAGTGTGCCATAGTTGATGTTCCTTTTGGTGGTGCTAAAGGGGGTATAAATATTAATCCTTATGAAATGTCAGAATCTGACTTGGAAAAAATAACACGTCGTTATACCATTGAGCTAGTAAGAAAGGGTTTTATTGGTGCCGGTATTGATGTTCCTGCTCCAGATATGGGAACAGGAAAGCGAGAGATGGCATGGATTCTAGATACCTATCAAACGATAAAACCTGATGATCTTTCTTCTTATGGTTGCGTAACAGGAAAGCCTATTTCGCAAGCTGGTATTCGAGGAAGAGAGGAGGCAACAGGTTTAGGTGTTTTCTACGGTCTAAAAGAAGCATGTAGATATGAAGATGACATGAAAGCACTTGGTTTAGAAACGGGAATTAAAGGTAAAACGGTTGTTGTCCAAGGCTTAGGTAATGTTGGTTATTATGCTGCAAGATTTTTAGAAGATGCAGGGGCTAAAATTATAGCTGTTGCAGAATATGACGGGGCTGTACATAACCCTGATGGAATTGATATTCAAAAACTTAAGAAACATTGGAAGTCTACAGGTAAATACACTTCTTATAAAGGAGCAAAAGCTATGGAAAATAGTCTTGATGCTTTAGGGTTAGAATGTGATATATTGATTCCAGCGGCTATGGAAAATGTTATTTCGAAGTCTAATATGCGGAAGATAAAGGCAAAAATAATTGGCGAGGCTGCCAATGGTCCAATAACTCCAGAAGCTCATGAGTATTTAGCAAAAAAAGGAGTTATGGTTATTCCTGATATGTATTTGAATGCGGGAGGAGTAACAGTATCTTATTTTGAGTGGTTAAAGAACTTATCTCATGTGCGATTTGGTCGTATGGAAAAACGTTTTGATGAGTATGCATATGAGAAAATAGTACAAACTATAGAAAAACAAACTAAAAAATCGCTTAGCCATCGTAAACGTAATGAGTTAGTGCAGGGGCCAGGAGAAATTGATTTGGTGTACTCTGGTTTAGAGGAGACAATGATTTCTTCCTATCGCCAAATTAGGAATAAAGTTAAACGATCGAAAAATATTACTGATTTAAGAACTGCTGCATATGCTTGTGCTATTGAAAAAATAGCTGAATCATATGAATGGATGGGTATTTTCCCTTAATAAGTCAATTTGCATTAGGTAAATCTTCAATATACTCATAGACTTCTTTATCGTGATTGAATTCTACTAGAAGATTTCTTATGCCATTACTTATTAATAAGTAGTTAGCTTTAAGTGCAAAGTTATATATGCAGGCCTGTTCTATAGTTTCAATTGTAAGTTTAACTTTTGGTGCTTTACATTCAATTAAAATAAATGGTTTATTGTCTTTGTAAACAACAAGGTCGTATCGTTTATTAAGTCCATTAACTAATATTTTCTTTTCAATAGAAATATGCGACAGAGTATAACCATGTTCATGAACTAAATAATTTAAAAGTGTTTGACGTACACTTTCTTCAGGGGTTAGAATTAAGTACTTTTTACGGATAGGGTCAAATACATATTTAGTGTTGTCTACATACTTTGTTTTTAAAGGATATTTTTGGGGATCTAAATGCATTATAAGCGTTCTATTTACTAAATTTAATTAATAATATTCACTAAGTAATAAAGATGGAACTAACATTTCAAGAACTTGAAAAGGAATTAAGGGCTCGCAAGTTTAGACCACTTTATTTATTGTATGGAGAAGAGTCATATTTTATTGATAAAATTTCTAACAATATTGAAGACAATCTTTTAGATGAAGCACAAAAGGGTTTTAATCAGAGTGTAGTGTATGGAGCAGATACAAATGCAAATGCATTAATTTCTAGTTTAAAACGTTATCCGGTTATGAGCCCTTATCAATTAATTATTTTGAAAGAAGCTCATCGTATGAAGGATATTAAAAAATTAATACCTTATTTAGAAAATCCTGTAAATTCAAGTATTCTAGTAATATGCTATAAGAACAAATCTAATTTTATTGATAAAAGAACAAAGGCCTTTAAAGCTATTGATACATATTGTTATAGTATGGCATCAAATAGGTTATATGAAGATAAAGTACCGGCGTGGATTGCTTCTTATATAAAACAGCAGAATTATAGTATTGACCCTGAGGCAGCAATGGTATTAACTACTTATGTTGGCGCAGACCTTTCAAAGCTTAGTAATGAATTAGATAAATTGATGCTTAATGTAAGAAAGGGGAGTGAAATTCATAAAGAGCATATTGAGAAATTCATAGGCATATCCAAGGAGTACAATGTTTTTGAACTTCAGAATGCCTTAGCAGCTAAAAATCATCAGAAAGTATATAGAATGTTAGCTGCATTTATACAAAATCCTAAAGAGCATCATATACTGAAATATATTGGTGCACTATTTTCATTTTATGTAAAGCTTTTTAAATATCACGAGCTGAAGTATCAGGACAGGGGAGTAATAGCTAAGTCGTTAGGAATTAATCCTTACTTTATCAAAGAATATGTGCAGGCTTCAAAGATATACGACTTAAACAACGTAGCTAATATTATTGGAATATTACATGAATATGATCTTAAAGCTAAAGGTGTAGCGAGTGGTTCACAGGACAGCTCTTCATTATTTAAGGAAATGATCTTTAAAATCCTTAATTAGAAAGTATATTCACACAGCTTATTTTATCTTCTGCAAGCTGTGCTTTTAGTGCATCTAAATTTTCAAATCGCTTGTTTGGCCTGATATAATCAATACACTGTATACAAAGAGTTTCGTTGTAAATATCTTGATTAAAATTAAAAAGGTGGGCTTCGATACTATGCTTAGATGTATTTAAACTTGGCTTGTGTCCTATATGCATCATGCCGTCAATAGATGTATTATTAAAACTAGCTTTAATTGCATATACACCGTCGCCTGGTATTAGTTTGTGAATGTCTTTTATTTGAATATTTGCTGTTGGGAAACCTAGTTTTCCTCCTAATTTTTGACCATGACAAACTTGACCTTCAAAACTGTAATTATGCCCAAGTAGGTAATTGGCTTCTTTTATCTGACAATTTTGAATCAATATTCTAATTTTACTAGAACTGACTGTTATTTCATCAATAAGTTGTTTAGGAATTTCTTCAACTTCAAAATCAAATTGTTTTCCTATTTTTTCTAAAAATCGAATATCTCCCTCTCGATTATTTCCAAAACGATGATTATATCCAATAATTACCTTAGAGACGTTTAATTTTTTAATTAGTATTTCCTCTATAAACTTTAACGCACTCCATGAAGCAAAGTTTTCATCAAACGCAATAAGATATAAACAATCAATACCACACTTTTCTAATAGTTGTTCCTTTTCCTTAATTGTACTTAATACTTTAAATTCAAAAGAAGTATTTTGGCTTAATACAAGCCTAGGGTGTGGGTCAAAACTAATAATGGCCGAATCTCCATTAATAGCCTTTGCATCATTAGTTATTTTCTCAATAATCTTTTTGTGCCCTAAATGAACACCATCATATGATCCAATTGTTACAACAGGATTCTTTAACTTAATGTCATCATTATTTAAACGACTAAGCTTCATCTTTTAATTTATTAAGGTTATTAATAAACTCATCAAGTTGAAGTGCATCCTCAATTTTAAACATATCAATAGCCGTTCTCCGCAAATCTTTTAGATAAGCTCCCGAGCCAAGTGCTTTGCCAAAATCATGAGCAATAGATCTGATATAAGTTCCTTTACTACATCGTATTTCAAATTCTAGACAAGGAAAATTAATTCGAGTTATTTTAAATTCATGGATTTGAACTTTTCTAGTTTTCATTTCAAATTCCTGTTCCTTACGAACCTTTTTATACGCTCGTTGACCATTAATTTTTAATGCAGAGTACTTTGGAGGTATTTGTTCTATTTCTCCAATAAACTTTTTTAAAGTATTATTTATTAGATTATTATCTATATGTTCATATGGATATTCGCCATCAAAATCTGTTTCTAGGTCATAGGATGGAGTGGTGTTTCCTAAAACTATTTTGCCTGTATAGGATTTATCTTTTGCTTGGATATTTTGAAGTGATTTTGTTTTTTTTCCTGTTGCAATTATCAGTAGCCCAGTTGCTAAAGGATCCAAGGTGCCCCCGTGGCCTACCTTTGTCTTTACCTGATAACGTATTTTATTTACAACATCAAAAGAAGTCCATCCACTAGGCTTATCAATCAAGAGAATTTGCCCTCTTTTATATGACTCAAGAACTTCAAGCATTTAGTCCTATTATTAATGAGGTTAAACCAGCCAATGCACAGTATATTCCAAAGTATATTAATTTGCCCTCTTTAACGATCTTAAGCATAAACTTACAGGCTATAATTCCAGATATGAATGCACTAAGAAATCCAATTAACATTTCTTTAGTGAGCAAATTATTTGTATCCAATCCACCATCCAAAAGCTCTTTACAACTAGCTCCTAGAATAGGCAATAAGACCATAAGAAAAGAAAATTTTGCAGCTTTTTCTTTATCAATTCCTAATACTATAGCCATTGCAATTGTAGAGCCAGATCTAGAAATCCCTGGCAGTACAGCTACAGCTTGGGCTATGCCTATTATAATTGCTTTACTAAAGCTAATATTGCCTTCTGTTCTTTTGAAGTAATAGGTGAAAGATAGCAGTAATGACGTTATAATAAGCATGCTGCCAACCAACACTAAATTACCAGTAAAAAGGCTTTCTAGCTGATCTTTAAAGAATAGGCCTACAATAACCACGGGAATCATAGAAACAATAATCTTTAATAGATAGGTGTTTTTTTCATTAAGTTTAAGACTAAAGCTCCCTTTAATTAAATCCAAAATATCTTTGTGCAAAACAACCATAGTACTTAATACAGTGGCTGCATGAACCATAAGAGTGAAACTGAGATCTTCTTTAATCTCTTTTAGCAGAATGACTTTTCCTATTTCAAGATGGCCACTGCTACTAACGGGTAAAAACTCACATAATCCTTGGATGATTCCTAGAATCAGCGCATCTAAGCTATCCATTTTTTAATTTATTTCTTTGCTTTATGGAAGATTGCGTATGTCTCTATAATAAAACCAGTAATAACTACTATAGGAGCTACAGTTATTCGTTGAAAGCTGTAAACCTCCTCTGGATTAAAGATATTTGGGTCTTCACTTTTTCCTCCTGCCATGAGAAAAAACCCTAATGCTATTACTAATACACCAACTATCATTAGGATATAATTTTCTTTGTCAAAAAGGAATGTGTCGTCGTTGCTTTCTTTCATATAAATGTGTTTTAATATAGGGCATCTAACTTCATCCCTAAATATTTTTTTACTGAGAATATAGTGCTAATCCATGAAATTAATATGCCAACAATTAAAACTGACAATACAAGAGTAAAATAAAGCTTAATGTCTTGCAATATTTCTAACTCTGGTAAAAAACTTTGTGCATAATATAACGAAACTGCTAACCCTATTGAAGCGATAATTCCAGAAAATAGTCCATGAATCACAGCTTTAGAAACAAAAGGACGAATTATAAATGAGGATGTAGCACCAACCAATTGTTGCGACTTAATTAAAAAACGTTGCGAATACATTGATAGTCGAATAGTGCTATTAATTAAGGTCAATGTTATTAACAGCAGAATAATACTAATGCCTAGAATGACAGCTCCAACCATTTTTGTTTTTATATCAATACTCTTAATAAGAGTATTATCAAAATGTATATTCTTAACAATCGGCCATTCTAGCACAGTAGATTCCAATACATTTAGACTATCTTCTCTTGCATAATCTGCATATATATTCAGCTCAAAAGCATCATATAATGGGTTGTGACCCAACAACTCAACAAACTCTTCTTTAATTGATTCTTCAAGCCTATTTGCAGCATCTTCTTTAGAAACAAATACGCTTTTTTTAATTCCTTTTTCCTGTTCCAATAACTTTTGGAGCTTACGACGATCACTACTATTAACATGATCTTTTAGTTCTACAGAAATTATAATGTTTTCTTTAAAATAAGTTGTAAGCTTTTGAGTGTGAATTATAATAAAGCCAAATGTGCCAAGTAAGTATAAAACAAGGGCTACACTTATTATAGAATATATGTAATTTGGTTTATATCTTTTTGTTGATTTTCCCGCTTGTGTTGGCATAACTTGAATTAATCAAGAACAAATTTATTGATTTTGCATGGATTTTAATCAATAAATATTCTTATTTTCAGTATTGAATTTGTTGACTCACTTATATGTTCATCAAGCGACATCTTTTATTCTCCATTTTACTCTTTTGTAATAGTCTTTTTATTTGGGCGCAAGTTTATAATTTTCAGCACATTGAATTTGACCCTTCAAAGGACTTTAATTATGTCTCATCAATAATTCAAGATGAGCGAGGGTATATGCATTTTGGATTAAATGGGGCCGGATTGGTTAGCTATAATGGCCTTGAATTTGATTATTACAATCAAAAAAATGGTTTGCAGGACGATAGGGTTATGTGTGTGCTTGAAGATGATAATTTGGGATTTTGGATTGGTACTGCACGCGGTTTATTTTATAAAAAGAATAATAGGGCAGTAAATATTAGTTTAGGAGGTTGGGATAAACTTGAGAACCTTAGGATATTTTCTTTAGCCAAGGATCAAGAAGGTGATATTTATGTAGGTACATCCTCAGGTATATTTCAAATTAAAAAATATAAGGATAGGACGGCTCTATATCATTTGAAGCAAGAGGAGCAAGTTTTTTGTGTTTATGTAGATCAAAATAATATTAAATGGATTGGTTCGGATAAAGGGCTTTACCGTTTTGATAAATCAAGTATGACTAAAGAAACACATCTTGAGAAAGAACAGACCATTGATTTTAGTGTTAAGTGCTTAATTATGTCCAAAAAAAGAGAACTGTGGATTGGTGCATATGATGGAGGAGTATATAGGTTGAGTAGCAATAGTGCTAGTGTATTAGAGACAATTAACTTGGGAGAATCTTATAATGGTGAGATTATTAATGATATAGTTGAGGATAAATCAGGCGTGATTTGGTTGGCAAGTGGACAAAGTGGACTTTGGAAATTCGATGGACAAAGTTTTGTGAATTATAATGAAGATAATGGGTTGTATAGCAGAAGTATTTATAAACTATGTGTAGACCATGAGAATAATCTTTGGATTAGCACTAAGGATCAAAAGATAAGTATTTTTAGAGGTGAGCAATTTATAAACTATAATCAACAAGCAGGCCTTAATAGTAATTTTGTTTTAAGTATTCATCAAGATAAAAAAGGAGGCTATTGGTTTGGATCGGATGCGGGTATAAGTTATTTGAAAAATGGAATTATAAGTGATTATGGTACGAAAACGATGGACTTGGATAATATCTATGATATTACAGAAGATGCATCTGGTAAAATTTGGTTTGCTTCTAATTCTCAGGGTATAATATGCTATGATGGTAAGTCATTCATGAAATATGACAAATCCAAAGGAATAAGTGGTAAATCCTTTTTGTCAGCGCACGCTGATCAGAAAGGAGATGTATGGTTTGGAACATTTGGTCAAGGCATTTATCGTTATAATTATGATAAGTTTTATCATTATAAAAATAAAGGTATGATGCAGAATATAGTTTACACCATATGTGAACTAAAGGATGGAACGCTTTTATTTGGCACTCAAAATGGAATTCTAAATTGGAATAAAGGAAAGTTTGAATCCTATATTGAATCTGGAGATATAAATTTCCCTGTATTTGGTATGCAAGAGGATGCTGATGGGTTTTTATGGGTAGCTACATTTGGAAATGGGATATTGAGATATAAGTTAAATGAGAATAGGATAGAGCCTATTAAAATAGGTCAAGAACAAGGTTTACAATCAGATAAAGTATTGGGTATATGTTTGGATGATAAGCAAGATTTATGGGTGAGTACTGAAAAAAACGTACAACGTTTCAATGTGAGCTTATTTAATGATTCTGAGAATTTGAAGCTATCTTCATTTGGAGAAATGGAAGGCTTTCATGGAAAAGAATGTAATCCAAGATCAATATATAAGGATAATTCTGGTAATGTATGGTTTGGAACAGTTTCTGGAGGTATTAAGTTTGATGCGAAGAGTACAAGTTTTAAAGAAAATCCTAAGCTGTATATAACTGGAATTAAAATTCATAACAAAGTGCCAGACTGGAAAGAGGATTATGATATTGATAGTTTAGATTCACAAGGAATGCCTAAAAGCTTGCTTTTAGCTAATAGTGATAATTATTTAACTTTTAGCTTTGTAGGATTAACTTATAAGAATCCAGAAGGACCTCGTATAGAATATCGTATGACGGGTGCAATTAATGAGGAATGGACTGAGGCTAGAACCAATTATAGGGATTATCCTTCTTTAATTCCCGGTCAATATACATTTTCTTTAAGAGTATGTGATCGTAACAATAATTGTTCAAAAGAGGTTGTTAGCTTTGATTTTAGAATTGCTAAGCCATGGTATAAGAGGCTAGATGTTATATTTATTTCAGTAATCATTTTTGCCTTTAGTATTTTCTTTGCTTATAGATATCGTGTAAGGATTTTAGAGGAGGATCGTAAAAAGCTAGCTGAGTTAGTAAAAATTCAAACACGTGATTTAAATGACAGTATTAATTATGCTAAGCGTATTCAATCCGCTGTTTTGCCCAATAATGAAACTTATTTCACAAAGTTTCCAGATAGCTTCATTCTATTTCAACCAAAGGATGTTGTAAGCGGTGATTTTTATTGGCATAGTTTTACAGAAAATAATCTTTTGATTGGAGCTATTGACTGTACAGGTCATGGTGTGCCAGGAGCTTTTATGTCAATTATTGGAACTACCTTGCTAAATGAGATTATACATAATGAAAAGATATATCAGCCCGCAAAAATATTAAATGCACTTCATTCAAAAATTATTCAGAGTCTGCGTCAAAAAGAAAATGCTACTAAAGATGGTATGGATGTTGGTTTCTTACGTATTGACTTTAATAAAATGGAACTAGATTTTAGTGGTGCTTTAAATGACCTTTATTTAGTAAGGGACAATAGTTTAAGTGTTGTTAAAGGGGATTATTTTCCGGTAGGCCATGATGATTTTGTTGATAATGTGCGTTTTACCAATCATAAAATATCAATTAAAAAAGGTGATCGTATTTATATAAATAGCGATGGTTATCAAGACCAGTTTGGGGGCAATGGGGTCAAAGACAAAAAATTTCTAAGAAAGAAATATAAAAATTTACTCTTAAGCATGTCTAAAATGCCGATGGTTGAGCAAGAAAAATATTTAAGGCAAGTGTTCAATGAATGGAAAGGAAAAGTTGAGCAAACAGATGATATTTTGATTATTGGAATAGAAATTTAGGCTTAAAAAAGTCATGAAATCTAGAGTAAAAAAATATTTCCGTTATTGGATATTAAAGGCTAAGAAAATCAGTTTTATAGGGTTGCAGGGTATTCCTATTTATGATGTAGCTTCCTTTTTTATTAAAGAAATAAAAAATGAGGATATTACATTACGCGCGACAGCAATGGCGTTTAATTTATTTATAGCTCTTTTGCCAGCTATAATATTTCTTTTTAGTCTTTTTCCGTATATACCGGTTGATGATTTAGGTTCTATGGTTTTGGGGAATATGGAACGTTTTATGCCAGCTGAGGCATATATTCTAATTGAGTCAACGGTAAAAAATATTTTATTGGAAGAACGGGGAGGATTATTGTCATTTAGTTTTTTAATTACAACCTATTTTGCTGTTAATGGCATTAGGTGTGCAATAGCGTCATTTAATAAAAACCTACCAACATTTAAGCATCGTAACATATTACAGGACTTTTATGTTTCCTTTTTATTAATCTTAATGTTGTCTCTATTAGTATTGGCTGCATTAGTCCTAATGATTAGCGGAGGGTGGGCTTTAACAAAGGCGTTTGATACTTTTTCCATAAATCAAAATACGTTATTGTTTTATTCCTTAGAGTTGTTAAGATGGGGTTTAATATTTTCTTCTATCTATTTTGCAATTGCTTTGCTTTATAGATATGGTGTTGCTGCAAATAAAAAATGGGGTATGTTTTCAGTAGGGGCAATGTTTGCAACCTTATTGTGTCTTTTGTCATCAGGAGTATTCTCTTATTACGTGAATCACTTTAGCCAATACAATAAATTTTATGGATCATTGGGAGCCATAATAATAATAATGTTATGGTTTTACTTTAACTCTTTGAGTATTCTAGTTGGTTTTGAACTAAATACTAGTATTGTGGAAAATAAAAATCGCCTAAGTGTTAATTCATGACTTAGCAAGAATCCAACTACCTTTATTAACCGTTTTTTTCATTTTATCTAAGGCTCCTTTCGCTTGCTTTAATCCAGCAAAATTTGAAATAGCTACTCTATACCATCCTGTTTCTGTTTTTAGAATATTAACGTTATAGCCCTTTTTCTTCAGATTCATTGCGGTTAATTCAGCTTTTTCTTTAATCCTAAATGCAGAAACAACAATATAAATATTATTAAAGTTTTCAGCATTAATTTGAATAGGCGTATTTGCCTCATGTTTTGGTGAAGGTATATGTAATGGGTTCTCTTTCAAGCTTGGTTCTATAGATTCTTTCACATCTTTGGTTTCTTTACTTAGAGTGCTATCTGAGCTTGGATAAAACCGTTCATTTAAAGCGGAATCTTTCTGAATTGCATTTTTTAATTCATCCAAACTTTTTCTAAGACTTTCAACTTCTTCACTAAGAGCTTTGTTTACTTCTTCTATCTCTTCTTTGTTTTTAATAATTGGGTCCTCTTGTTCTTCTGTAGTAAGACTTTTAAAAGAATCGGAGATATCACTCATCTGAACAGATTTAACGTCCTTAGTGCTTAAATTAAAGATGTTGTGTTGAAATACTAGTGTAAACACAAGTATCAAAATGGCAGCAAATTGCAATATCGTAGCTTTTTTTAAATCCATTTTATTAAGTTCTTCATGTTGGTGTAATGGTATAATTTTGACAGAATCTTTTATTGCTGGGCGTTCAATTTTTCTAAGTTGAATTGGTTGAAAACCAAAAGAATCTATTCTGTAGTTTTTAGTATGATGAGGGATAAATTGAAGTCTATTTTCAATGTCATAATAGAATTTCCCAATACTAGGAAAGCTTATAAGTTTGTTGTTTAGCAAATCTATTCGCATTTTTTTTGAAAATGCATTTATCTTATCATTTGCATCTTTAAAATTTAAACCTTCTTTAGCCATGATTTTATTTGTAATCAGGCCATCGTTCAATTTAATATTTTTATTAAAGCTAATTGATTTATAAGGGGCGTGAATTAAACAGTCCTCCTTATTGATTTTAGCAGGCTTCGTATTAAGTATAAAACCACCAAATTCAGGGATTATCACACAGTCATTTGAATGCAGTAATTCTGATATGTGATAGGCTATACTCATATGTATTTACGAATTTAAAAAGAAAAATGGACACCTACCAAAGCATTAAAGCCAAGGACTGGATAATTTGCCCAACGGTTGTACGTTTTACCTAACAAATTGTTTAAAGAAATAATAAAAGAAATATTCTCACGATAAATATAATTAGCATTTATGCTAGCATCTATAAATCCTTCTATTTTTTCAACATTTCCAGCCGCATTTTTATTTTTTGTTTGTCCCCAATAATCTATGGTTGAGCTTAATTTAAGTTTATTTTTTATACTATATCGTGCCAAGACACCCATTTTAAAGTTAGGCATGTGCCATGCTTCTTCTCCTAAAGCTGTATCAATATCATATTCATAATAATCACCTCTATAAATACATTCGAATTGCTCATTAATTTTAATACTTAATTCAGCGCTTAAATTAACTAGATCTACATTTATAGCAGCCGGGATAAATTTTCTAGTATCATTACTATAGCTATGAAAAAAAAGCTTATTTCTCATATTATCATATGAAGCATTCAATACGTAAGACAAATCTTGATTAATCTTACCCTTTACTCCAGTATATTTTATGTTATGCTTAGTAGCTCGTGGTATGCTATCTATGAATGCAAAAGGATTAAATGAAAAAATCTCACTTAAATTATTAATTCTTTTATAGCCAGTCCAGCCAGTATAGTAAATCAGATGATTTTTCAACAATTTTGTTTCACTATATAATTCTGGAACCATATATAAAGATTCATTCGTTTCAAAAACGGTATTAAGCCCTAATTTGATTTGTAGTTTTTCTCTGTTATAGAAATAAACACCTCTTATATGCATATTGTTTTGTGTAGATGATGTTGTGTCAAATGAGGTGCTATTAAATATATTCTCAAAACTTAAACTTATATCATCTTGGTCAAAAACGTCTTTCTTTAGTTCTGCATTGAAAATTAATCGACTTTGTTCTAATCGTTCTTTTGCCTGAAATAAATTAAGCCCTCCATTTATTTTATAGTTTAAACCAAATGAATTTTTTTGGTGATTGAATAACTTAAAACCAAAATCTACATTAGTCAGGTTTTGTTTGTGGTCTTCAAATGTATTTACATCTAAATTGTTTAAGCTACTATCTATGCCATAGTAATTATAACCATTCAAGTCTAAATTAAAATCGATTCCTACGGCCATTGTTTCAAAATAGCGTAACGTATATAATTGAGTTGATGCATTTGACTCTCTCTGAAGTTCATTGATTTTGCCTTGCCAATGATTAAAAGAAAATAAAGCACCACTTTCATAGTATTTGTTTCTTTTTGTGTTTAAGCTAATATCCAAGTAGCTATTTAAAGGATAGCCTATTCCAAAGCGAGTATAATTTTTCCCTAACTCTTTCAGTCTTTCTTTAGGATATGCGATGGCTTTTATTGAGCTTGGTTTATAATCTTGATGATAAATTTTATCTGGTAAATTATATTTAAATGTGTTTTGCTTACTTTCCATTTTTTTCAATGGTAAAGGAGTATTAGGCTTTTTATCAGCATCATCAATAATTGGTTTGTAAGGGGTTAAAATTTCAACATTTTGATTCTTTAAAGAATCTTGACCAAATAAAAATATACTTATGCTAAATATGAGTATTAGAGAGAAAAATCTATTCTGCATCTTTTTCAATTTCAGTTTCAATTAATATGGTATCGCCATTATTCATGATTATAGTATCATATTCCATATATATGCTGCTATCTTCAACAATGAATGGCTCATTTATTAAACTATCTTTCGGTATAATAGGTAAGGCTTCTTTTTGTTCTTCACTAATTATGCTATCAAGTTTAACCTTTGCGATTTGTCTTAGGTCTTCGCCATCATAATTATCTAATATACTTTCTAAGGTTGCCTTTGCCTGGTAGTTATTTTTCTCAATAGCAAACAAATCTGCTAATAGAATAAAGCTTTTTACCCGCCAATATTCTTCAGAAGACTCATTACTAATAAAATCAAAACATTGGGTTTTGGCAGTTTCATATTCACCTTTTTGAAAATTAATGTAGGCCATCCAATATTTTCCTTCTACCGCTTGTTCAATATCATGATTCTTGCTTAAAGAATCCAGATAAATATAGGCTGTATCTAAATTATTCAAATTAAGATAAGATTGTCCCATTACATATAGGAGCCATGCGTCATTGCTAATATTCAGACTTGAATCAGAGATTAGTTGTTCGCAATACACTAAGCAATTTTTATAATCTTTTAAGTTGTAATTGGCAGCTATAATACCTTCTATAGCTTTTGTTTTATTTGTTTTGTTTGAAGTCCCTATGTACAATTGACTATATAATTGAAGGGCTTTGGTCCAATCTTCATTTTCATGATGATAGATACTAGCTAATTGTGTTAAGGCAGTTTCCTTATATTTAGAACCTCCTTGCTCCAAAACAAATTCTAAGTTATTAATTGCGGCTTGATGTTGCCCATCATTTAATAGGCACTGCGCTTTGTAATAATGCGCATTAAGTGCAAAATATCCAAGTGGATAGTGGTCTAAATACTTAGTAAATAACTCTATTGCTTTTTGACATGACTGTTGTATGTATTGGTTTTCAGCTGCATAATACATGATGGAATCTTGAGCCTCAAGACTTAAATTAATTCCCGAATAGGATTCATTGAGTTTAAGAAAACCATCTGGATCACCATTTTGGATATAGATATCTTTTAAAATATGTACAACTTCTTTTGTCTCATCAGAATTGGGAAATTGATCCAAAAGATTTTTACAATAACTTTCTGCAGAAATCAAATCTTCTTTATTATAGTTAATTAGTGCCAGCTTAAGTAAGGCTTTTCTATGATAGTTGCTGCCACCAAAATCTTTTATTGTCTTATTGAATTGATCAATAGCATTGTCCAATTGATTGTTGTTAAAATAAGTATCACCCAACTCAAAACTAGCATCATCAGCATACATTGACCATGAATAGTCTTTTAGTAATACTTTTAAGGTTTCAATTTTCTTTTTAGGATTTGCATTTCCCCCAAGGCCGTAAAGTATTGCTGTTTGAAAAATTGCGTAATCTCTATCTGAATAATTCCCATCAATCAATTCTGAATAATATGCCATCGATTCTCTATAGTTTTTAACTAAAAAGTTGCAATCAGCAGCTCTTAATAATACATCAGGATAAGTTTTTAAATATAGCTTGTTCCTTTTTTCCTCTTCTGAATAAGTCTTGAAGGCACTTATGGATTTTTCAAAATAAACCAAAGCATCTTTAAATGAGCCACTTCTATAATATGTGTAAGCAAGGGCATAGTATGCAAAAGAGGGCCTTTCATTAATTGGTAAATTATTTGCCAATGGATAAATTTCTAAAAAGCGATTAAAGTAATCTTGTGCTTCCTTATATCTGTTATTTAAGTACGAAACCTCTCCTAACCAATAATAGGTGGAAGCATTTAAATTCTTATCCAGTGGTTGTATTAAAGATTTTTTAAAATATTTAATACTAGAAGAAGCATCATTGCTTTTATATAATTCAATCGCTCTCAAGTAACATACTCTTTGATAGGCCTCTTCAACAGCAGGTGAGGGCTTTTCAATAGATTCAATGACATTAATAGCATTTTGATAGTTGTTGGTATAAATAAACATTTGAGAAAGCAATTCTTTTCCTTCCTTTTGATAGGCACTTTCAGAATAGGTATCTAAAAAAGCAGTCATATCAGTAATGGCCGGTTCATAGAGCTTTAGCTCATAGCTCATTTTTGCGTGATTATAGGCAGCAACTTCAGTTAAGCTGGCATCTTCATTAATTTGTTTTGTCTTATAGAAGGCTGCACGAGCATCTCGTTGTTTATTTTCAGCTAAAAAAGCATTTGCTATAATGTAATTTGCATTTTGAGAAAGGCTGTCTTTATTATCGCTTATTTGTTTTAACCATTTAATGGCTTTTGTGTGATTATTAACCTTATAGTAAGAGTACCCCAAATTATATATGTCTGTTGGAATTAACTTTGGGGCATTTTTTATATAATCTCTTAAGTAGGGAAGTGCTTCATGATAATCTTCCGTATTAAAGTATGATTTTCCAACTAAATAGGTTGTTTCTAGTGAATATTTAAAGTTGGGATTCTTAAGTAAAGGCATGGCATAATCAATAACCTTGTCATATTGACCTTTAATAAAGTAAATTTGAGCAATATAATACGGCACTACTTTTTTGTATAACTTAGATACATTCACTCTATAAAAGCTATTAAGCGCTTCATCATAATCTTTATTGTAATAAGATATATAAGCGATGTAATAATTGCATGGGTAGTAATATTTAGATGGAATGTCTCTAATCTCAATAAAGTGTGTTAGAGCATTCTGAAATTCTTTGAAATAAAAGTGTGCATAACCTCTTTTAAAGTGCAATTCTAGTAATTCTTCATTGTTAAGCTGTTTTTCATCTACCATTGAAAATAGCTGAATACTCGCTCTGTATTTTTTTCTATCAAATTTATATTTCCCTTTGGTGAAACGGAGTTTTTCAGATAATTTATGATCTGGGTAATCTCTTAAAAAGTCATCAATAACATTTGAAGTATTTTTATCTTTTAAGGCATAATTACATAAGGCAATGTAATAGCGAGAGAGGGTATTTAGTTCTAAATGGTTATAACCATCATTAAAGTTAGACACAAGTTGTTCAAATACTTTTTTTGCAGGGCCATATCTTTCTTGTTCATATAGTTCTTTTGCTTTTAAGTATCTAGACTGAAAAGCGTTAGGTTCAATACCATCATTACAGAAAGCACTAATATTTAAACATAGTGCTAATAATAGAAAAATAGATTTCTTCATAATAGTGTATAAATAATCGCCTAAAAATAAGGATAGAAGAGGGAGATCTTACCTTAAATTATTAACAGACTAACGTTAATATGTGCTTTAAAGTGTACTACTTTAAAAGACTTGGCTGGAAAAGTGAAGAGATTGTTTAAAAGCCTCTATGTTGTAATTGTGTTTAATGCCATTTAAACTCATAAACTCAAAAAGCTTTTCTGTAGCTATATTTCCTGTTAAATCATCTTTAGCCATTGGGCAACCTCCAAACCCTTTTATTGCTGAGTCAAAATGTCTACAGCCAGCATCATAGCTCGCTTGAATTTTACTCATTGATGTATCAGGCGTTGAATGCAAATGAGCAATATATGTGATGTCTGAAATCTCTTTTTTTAGTGATTGAAAAAGAAACGTTATGCTTTCTTTTGTAGAACATCCAATTGTATCAGATAGTGCTACATGTTTTACATTTAAATTGCTAAGTCGTTCTGACCAGTTTAAAACTATTTCAGGATGCCATTTTTCTCCATAAGGATTGCCAAAACCCATAGATAAATAAACCTGTAGGTTTTTACTGTGTTTATGTGCTAAATCTGCAATATTTTGAAGTCGATAAAATGCCTTTTCTAAGCTTGCATTAGTATTTCTTTGCTGAAATATTTCAGAAACAGAAAAAGGAAAGCCAAGAAAATTTATTTCTTCAAACTCACATGCATCTTTGGCCCCACGTTCATTAGCAATTATTGCAAGTAAGTTTGTGTGTTGATTAAGCTCAAGTTTATCCAGGACATCTGCTGTGTCTTTAAGTTGCGGAATGGCCTTTGGCGAAACAAAGCTTCCAAAATCTAACTTATCATAGCCTACACGTATTAAATGATTTAAATACTTGGCTTTTATCTCAGTTGGAATAAATTCTTTAATGCCTTGAATAGCGTCTCTAGGGCATTCGCAAATATTTATTGTTTCATTCAAAATGGAGGATTTCTAATTAAAGCTTTATGAATTTATAAGAAAATAGAATTTGATTTTTATCGATTACGCGCAAAAAATATACTCCCTTACTGATCCCATTTGGTTGAAAGTTTATATGATGATAGCCTGCTTCGACAACATCATCAAGCAAGACTTTAATTAGCTTTCCTTTAAAGTCAAATACTGAAATATTTAAATTTCGTTCAGTGTCTAAATCAAATTGACAGCTAAACCATTCTTCAACAGGATTAGGATAGGCAGAAAATTGCATAGAGTCGGGTATAAATACTGGATCGCTCATACTGGTATCTGGACTTATGGCTTTATATATCCATGTAGAGCTAAAATATTGATCAATAAAACCTCCCTCTTTTTTTTGTCCATAGCTACCACTAATCCAAACAATTCCATCTTCATTGTATTTTCGTTGGCTGCCAGTATAATCGCCCCATCTTTCATAAGTACCACCAATGGTATTAACTAAATAAGATCCTTTTTTAACTATAATAGGTTTAGAGTAACCTAAAAACTTGTCATAAAACATACATGAGCTTCCTGAAAAAGTATTTGGACCACTATGTAGAAAAGAAATTAGAGCTTCATCATCTCCTTCATATTTGCCGGAATATGAGATGTTTGGATATCCCCAATCGAGCGTGTCTGTGAATATTTTTCCTTTGATAAAAGGCTTGCCTTCTAAATCTTGCAACTGACCATGATAAATGGAAGCTGTATTTGTTTCAAAGTTCATTGTATTTCCAACAAAGTGAATTTTGTTATCTAATAAAAAAGAACCAAGTACACGACTATCATTTGTTTCAAAAGTATGATCGTTTACTTGCCTTGCAACTGGAGGAACCCCATAGGGAGTATCCATTTTATAGCAATTAATAGATAGATCTAAAGAGTCTTCACCAATTGCTCCACTTAAACTTAATAGGAATATACTATCATTTTTTATGTCAAAATTACGATTTGATAAAAAGTACATTTTATCTCCATAACTTTTTTTTGCACCATTTACTGGGTGCAGATTCCGTATAAATTTCCCATCATATTTTATATCGTGCCATAGATAAGATTGGAGACTATCTCCACTAAATCCGCTTTCTTTATTAATTTGCCAAATTGTGCTTCCATTAAAGCCGCTTTGCCATGAGGAGTCAGTTATTATTTGGTTTGTAGTAATAAATAGGTCGTTATTACTTAGTCCTAATGCAGGATAATCTGACCAACATTTATTATCTAAAGGGTTTCCAGGTAGCGCATATATATGCCAAGGATCAGAAGGGTTAGATGACGATGAGAAGGCACAGACTATATAGTTTGAACTATCTAGGCTGCCAATTAAAAAGATAAATATGAATTTGTGCTCATCCGGGTCATAAATAAGCTTTGGATCGTATTTGTGCGCACTTAAACCTAATGTGTCACAAAAATTAGCCAAAGATATATTTAGTATCATTTCAGGTACACTATCATTATCATAGATGTGATAGGCTTTTACTTCCGAGTTTATTGAAGAGATTAGATAGTTGTCATCAGAGATAGCTAGTGCATTATCTGGTGGAGTGCCACCTGCAAAACCATTTCCTTGAAAGTATGATGCAATAATCGGTGTGTCAGCTATAAAAGTATCTAGCAATTTTGGGGTGATGGGTTTTGCAAAACTTTGTCTAAGCCCCATTAAATGCCCTCTATAGGACCCATTGCCAGGGAATGGCATTTCTTGATTTTGAATGCTAAACTTCCATCCAGGAGCATTTTGTAACTCAATAGAAATGCGCTTAGGTATAGAAAATGACTCATGCTTTGCTTCATTAATTTGGCCATAATTAAGCCAAAAAATAGACCAAAACAATAGACATAATAATGCTTTCTGCATGTTTAATTAATTCTATAACAAAGATATCACTAATTAACTTATATCCTAGAAACATCATTTGTTGTATCTTTACAGTGCATTATGAGTTTTAAGAAGAGAGTTTTAGTTGCCATGAGTGGTGGTGTGGACAGTTCGGTGGTTGCCATGTTATTGCATAAGAAGGGTTATGAAGTTGTAGGGATTACTATGAAAACCTGGGATTATGCATCATCTGGAGCTTCTTCAAAAGAGACGGGTTGTTGTAGTTTAGACTCAATAAATGATGCCCGTATAGTAGCGGTTGAACTAGGGTTTCCACATTACATTTTAGATATACGCTCAGAGTTTGGTGATTATGTCATTGATAATTTTGTTGAAGAATATATGGCAGGAAGAACACCTAATCCTTGTGTCTTATGCAATACACATATTAAATGGGAAGCACTTTTGAAACGTGCAGATGCTTTAAATTGTCAGTTTATTGCTACAGGTCACTATGCAAATATTAATGAAAAGAATGGTCGTTATTATGTTTCTAAAGGTAAAGATCCTAGAAAAGATCAATCATATGTTTTATGGGGCTTAAGCCAGGAAAGTTTGTCTCGAAGCTTATTTCCTTTGAGCGAGTATACCAAAGAGGAAATAAAGCAAATGGCCATTGATTTTGGTTTTAATGAAATTGCTCGTAAAAGTGAGAGCTATGAGATTTGTTTTATTCCAGATAATGATTATCGATCTTTTCTAAAAAAACGAGTAGATGGTTTAGAAGAAAAACTAAATGGCGGATCTTTTGTCCTTAACAATGGCACTGTTGTAGGAAAGCACAGGGGCTATCCATTTTATACTATAGGTCAGAGAAAAGGATTAGAAGTTGCTCTCGGTAAGCCAATGTACGTTACGGGAATTAATGCTGAGGAAAATCAAGTGGTACTTGGTGAGAAAGAAGAGCTCAAAAGGCATGAAATGCTAGTTTATAAAACGAATTTATCAAAATATGATAAATGGCCAAATGGGCTTGAAGTAATTACAAAGATAAGACATCATGATGTTGGGCAAGAAAGTCAAGTTTTTGAGGAAGAAGGAAAACTTAAAGTTGTTTTTTATGGAGGTGCTTATGGGGTAGCACCAGGTCAATCTGCAGTTTTTTATGAGGGTGAAGATGTTATAGGAGGAGGTATTATTTATTCGGGAAATGACACCTTTGGATGAACAGAGTCATTACATCATTCTTCTTAATCGCAATGTGTCTCTTTTCATGTAAAAAAGAGTATCAGTTGGTTGAAAATGAGGATTCTGATTATTTTCCCATAGAATTAGGGCAAATTAGAATATATGCTGTTGATTCTTTGTTTTATGATGACTTTTATGAGCCAGTTAAAATTGACTCTTCATACTATCAGCTTAAAGAATTAGTTGCGGATACTTTTAGGGATAATACAGGTGCCTTAACTTTTCGTATTGAAAGGTATAAGCGCTATTCGGACAGCACATCTTGGATAATTAATGATATAGTTACAGTAAATGAGTTTGAGCAAAAGATAGAGCGTGTAGAAAACAATTTACGACAAATCAATTTAATCTTTCCATTTAATGAAAATATCACATGGAAAGGTAATGCATATATACATGCAGGTCCCAATTTAGACTATTTAGATGGATGGGACTTTGCTTATTATGATTTGCATCAGCCTGATACAATTAACGGATATTTTTTTGATAGTACAGCTTTAGTGGTTCAACAAAATGATACTAGTTTAATTAGAAAGGACTATTTTATTGAAAAGTATGCAAAGAATGTTGGTTTATATTATAAAGAAGCGTCTCATCTTGCAAAGCAAAATATAGGAGAACCATGGCAAAGCGGCTATTACATCAGATATGAGCTATTGAACTATACGCTTTGAATTTATTACATTTGTTAGATTCCATTTTAAATCATTTTCTATGAATAAATATGCTCTTTTTAGTGTACTGCTTATATTTATTGGAAATACTAAACTTAATGCAGGAGGATTTCAAATTAACCTACAAGGTCATAGATCAGTCGGAATGGGTGGGGCATTTACCGCTGTTTGTTCAGATGCCTCTGCTGTATTTTACAATCCTGGAGCAATTACTTCTTTATATGGAAATAATATAATGGTAGGAGGTAGTTTTATATTTCCACAGGTATCTTTACAGACACTGTCTACATCTAATATAAATCAAAATAGCCCTGTAGGTACTCCTATACAATTATATTATACTAAACAACTCAGCCATAAGTGGACTGCGGGTTTGGCAATCAATAATCAATTTGGCTCTAATGCTTCTTTTGAAGATGATTGGCAAGGAAAATATATAGTTCAAAATATAGGACTAACAACATTTATGATTCAGCCTACAATTGCGCTAAAGCTTGATGATCGTTTAAGTATAGGGGCTGGCTTTACTTATGTTTTGGGAGATTTTAAATATAAAAAGGCTGTTCCGGTTAGTTCTGCAAGTGTCCCATATGGGAGTGCCTTATTAAGTGGTCAAGGATCTACTACTGGGTATAATTTAGGTGCCTATTATAAGGTGTTTAACAGCGATAATCCAATGCTAGAGTCAAATATTACATTAGGTTTTTCATATAGATCAAACTATCTTTTGGGATTAGATAATGGAAAAGCAAATTTCCATGATATACCGCTTTCCTTAGCTGCCAAATTTCCAGAGGAGACAAGCTTTAGCTCTGAGATTAATTTGCCTGGAGTTTTTAATGCCGGTGTTTATATAAGTATGCTTAATAGTGAAAATAAGACCTTTGGAATTAGTTTTGAATTAGGTAAAACATTTTGGTCTTCGTACGATACACTACGCTTTGATTTTGAAAATCAGGATACACCTGATTCTGAAATAATAAAAAACTGGAAAGATGTTTTCGTATATAGGCTAGGGGTTGAGTATAGCTATTTTGATAGATATTATTTAAGAGGAGGAATGTATATGGATAATACTCCTATACCTAGTGGATATGTGAGTCCTGAACTTCCAGATACAGATCATATTGGTTATACCCTAGGATTAGGATATAGCGTAAATGAGCAATTTCAAATTGATATATCCTACTTAAGCTCTAGTTTTATGATGCGTGGTTCTTATGATGCAGCAGGTTTTGAAGCAGTATATAATCGAAATGTGCGTGTTATAGGAATTGGAATATCATATCAATTTAATCAATGCAGTCTATTTAAGAAGGCCGAAAAAAACAGTGATGATGTTTAAAAAAAACAACTATTTATATATACTAATAGCTTCAATTTGTTTGATTTTTATTCAGTGTAAAAAGGCTGGATTTGGTGAGTTAAATATGACTTCAGGAAATGCAGATTTCTCTAAGTATATAGCCGTTGGTAATTCCTTAACACAGGGTTATCAAGACGAAGGTCTTTATGAGCAAACACAAAAGTATTCTTATCCAGCTCTTATCGCTAAGCAATTAAAGATGGTTGATTCAGATATGGAAGAATTTATTCAGCCAATTGCACCAGGGAATGGTTCTGGCTATTCGCACCTAGAATATATAGATGGTGATTTAGAAGTCATTCGATCCTCCAATAGTGAATTAGGATATGGTCCTGATGCTTCATGGGATGCTTTTGATATGCATAAAGGAACTAGTTTTAACAATCTTGGAATAGCTGGTGTAAGACTTAGAGACTGTGTAGGTTTAGATGCAGCAGAGCGAAATATTAATTATTTTGTTTTAAATGGCTTGGAAGCGCTTAATATTAAAAATCCATTTGCATCTTTTTTAGATTGGGGTACAGCCACTAATCCAAATGAATATATTGATCATATAAGTATAGCCGACCACACTTTATTTACTTGTTGGTTGGGCAATAATGACGTGCTTGGTATGGCTACAAATGGTGCTGTGGAAGTTAGCTATAATCTTTTTGGTATAACTATAGATGCTTATAAATATACTGAGGTTAGTAAGTTTCGTGAAAAGTATGATAAGGTTTTGGAGGTGCTTACTGAAGATGGAGCAAAAGGTGTATGTGCAACAATACCTAATATATTGACTATTCCTTATTTTACAACTATTACGCCTTCAATGTATGATTATGATGTGTGGATTGAGACTGGAAATGGAGAAATAAGAAAAGCTATAGAAGGCGATATCTTTATGCTTTCTACTAGGCAGGCTATAGAAGATAAAAATGGGACTTCACAAAGTGATCCTTTAGGAAATGAGCAAGTTTTAGACATTGCAGAAGTTGCCGAAGTTACAAGTTATGTTTTGGCTTATAATCAAGAAATTAAGGCAAGTGCATCGGCTTATGATGTTGGTGTAGTTGATATGTATTCCTATTTTGAGAGTTTTCCAAATGGAATCACCATAGATGGAATTACACTTTCACAAACTTATATTGAGGGTGGTGCAATTTCCTTAGATGGCATCCATCCGAATCCTAGAGGCTCAGCTCTTATTGCTAACGAATTTATAAAAGCACTAAACGACACTTATTTTTCAAAAATCCCTCTATTATCTGTAGGCGATTATCCAGGAATTGTGTTTCCTAACTAAAACTGAAATTTTAAACAAAGTAGTTTACTAGGCTCTAAGCTTGGTTTAAGGCTAATTTCAAGATTTTTATTCAATCTAAAGTAATAAAGGTGAGCGCTTACATTGGCATCAACAATGTTTAAAATATAAACAAATGTTAGTCCAATAACAGAAAGGTCAAGATTCCGTCTGTAGGCATCTCTAAAAAGGGCTAAGCCTGTTTTATCATATTGCGGGTATGGGTTTACAGTACTTGGGTCATCATCACTTTCATATTGATAAGCCGATTTATAATCAATGTAAGCTTTATGATTGTTTCTAATAGATACTATAAATGAAGCCATACCGGCATAAATAATAGGGGCCTTCCATATTTGTCTGTTATAAACCTGTCCCAAACCTGGCAATATAGCTGACATTTTGGTTGCCTTCGATGCTAAAGGGATTTTAAGGCTGTCTGCCTTAGATTGAGCTATAATCTCAAAGGAAAAAAGTAAAAAAGTAAAAGTAATTAATCTAATCATTATAGATTAAGGACAGAATCCTTTTAAGTTCTTGTTCAGAAAAATACTTTATTGATAATTCTCCTTTGCCTCTTTTTTTTGGCAAAACTTGAACGCGCGTTTTAAAGTAGGCACTTAATTTATCCTGAATAAGTTGTTGTCCACTACTTAAAATTGGTTTAGTCGTTTTTGTGCGTTTTTCTACTGAAATTAAATCAGCATTTTTCACTAACTTTTCTAACTGCCGAACTGATAGTTGATCACTTAATATGTTTCGGTATAACTTTAATTGCAGTAATGGATCTTCCACACTAACCATAGCACGTGCATGTCCCATAGTAATTGTTTGATCCTTCAAGGCCATTTGTATTTCAGCTGGCAGTTTTAAAAGCCTTAAATAATTAGAAACCGTACTTCTTTTTTTACCAACACGCATACTTAATGCATCCTGAGTTAAATCACAATCATCAATTAATCGTTGATAGTTTGTAGCGATTTCAATTGAATTTAAATCTTCTCTTTGGATATTCTCAATCAGCGCAATTTCTAATGATTCTTGGTCATTTACACTTTTTATGTAGGCTGGAATACTATTTTTATCAGCCATTTTAGAGGCTCTTAAGCGCCTTTCTCCTGATATTAGTTGGTATTTGTTATCACCTAACTCACGTACTGTTATTGGCTGTATTACACCATGTGCTTTAATTGAGGCCGATAAATCATTAAGTTTTTCTTGATCAAAATCCACTCTAGGCTGAAATGGATTTACCTCTATACTAGATAGCTTGATTTCATCAATGCGTGTGATGCCTTTTGAGTTTTCAGAGCCTCCTTCATTTAATTGATTAGAGTCCTTTAATAAGGCTGATAGACCTCTGCCTAGAACTTTTTTCTTATTCATGGTCTATATCAATGACTTTATCCGCATACTTGATTGCAGTATCTTCATTTTTTTGTAAAAGCTCTCTGGCCAAATTTAAATAATTGACAGAACCTTTTGCAGAAGCATCATACATTAGAATTGGTTTGCCAAAGCTTGGAGCTTCACCAAGTCTTGTATTTCTATGAATAATAGTATCAAATACTAAAAATTGAAAATGCTTTTGAACTTCTTCTACGACTTGATTTGATAGTCTGAGTCTACTATCATACATTGTTAATAATAGACCTTCAATAGCTAAAGATGGATTTAATCGGTTTTGGATAATCTTAATCGTATTTAAAAGCTTTCCTAAACCTTCTAGAGCAAAGTATTCACATTGTATCGGAATAATTACTGAATCTGCCGCAGTTAATGCATTAACAGTAATTAAGCCTAATGAAGGAGAACAATCAATAATAATATAATCAAACTCCTCTTTTAGCGAGGCTAAACTATTCTTTAAAATCTTTTCTCTATTTGGATGATTAATAAGTTCTATTTCTGCACCAACTAGGTCTAAGTCTGATGGTAATAAATAAAGATTAGGTGTTTGTGTTTCTAAAAGTAAATCTTTGCTAGTACGTTCGTTTACCAAAGCATCATAAACACTAGCCTTTACGATTTTTGGATCAAATCCAGCGCCAGTAGTTGCGTTAGCTTGAGGGTCTGCATCAATTAATAATGTTTTATGCTCAAGAACAGCTAAGCTGGCTGCCAAGTTAATTGCAGTGGTTGTTTTGCCAACACCACCTTTCTGATTTGCTATTGCAATTATTTTTCCCATTTTCTATAATTCGGTTGTTTCACCTATTTCTAACAAATGCAGTGTTTTACCTGCTTTTTTGAATTTTTCTTTTGCTTCTGATTTATTAATTTCAATAAACCCAAACGTATCATAATGTACTCCTAAAATATTATCACACTTGATAAATTCCGCGGCTATAATAGCGTCATCTACATCCATTGTAAAATTATCGCCTATAGGTAACACAGCAAAATCTAATTTTGTTGTATTACCAATTAATTTCATGTCATAAGTCAATGCCGTATCACCGGCGAAATAAAAATTCCCTTCATCGGACGTGATTACAAAACCACCAGGGTTTCCTCCATAAGATCCATCTGGCAATGCAGAAGAGTGAACTGCATTAACATATTTAACTGAACCAAAGTCAAACGTCCATTTGCCTCCATGGTTCATTGGGTGTCCATTTTCGTGACCTTTATTGCCAAACCAAGATATTATTTCAAAATTTGATACTAATTTGGCATTACAACTTTGAGCAATATTTAAGACATCTGCAACATGATCTTCATGACCATGAGATATCAATATGTAATCAGGCTTTAGGGTATTAATATCAATATGTTTAGCCTTTTCATTTGGTGATATAAAAGGGTCAAAAAGAATATTTTTACCTTTTATAACAACTTCAAAACATGCATGACCTAAAAAGCGAATTTTCATATTAAAAGTTTGAGGTATAAAATTAAGCAGATAATCGATATTCGGCTTATGCCTTTAGTATGTATTATCAACAACTTCCTCACAGATACTGTATACTTTTCTGTATAACCTAGGGTGGATAACTCTCAATATAGTCTCTTAAAATAATCCAATTATAGTTATACCTTTACCCTTCAAATTTATCTAGCAGCATGAAAGTTTTAGCGAGACTATTCTATCTTTTTATTATTGGCCTGATTTTATCTTGTTCATCAAGTAATGAAGGCGATAAAATGGTGTTTAACTATAATCAAACAGCTTGTTCATCCCTGGATCCAGCATTTGCTAAGGATCAAGGAAATATGTGGGTTGTCAATCAAGTGTATAATGGTTTAGTTCAGCTTGATGAGCAAATGAAAATTAAACCTTGTATTGCTAAATCATGGAGCATTAGTGAAGATGGTTTAAAGTATACCTTTAACTTAAGGGATGATGTGCTTTATCATGAAAGTCATGTCTTTGGAGGTAATAGCACGCGTATAGCTAATGCTCAGGATTTTGTTTATAGCTTTGAGCGCATATTAGATTCCAAAGTTGGTTCGCCAGGTGCTTGGATTTTCAATAATAGGGTTCGTGATGAATCTCCATTTGTAGCAGATAATGACACTACCTTAACTATTTATTTACAAGAGCCATTTCCTCCTTTTTTAGGAATATTGAGTATGCAATATTGCTCAGTTGTCCCTAAGGAGGCTGTCGAGACTTTTGGAGAAAAGTTTAGGGTTAATCCAGTTGGAACAGGACCTTTTAAATTTAAATTCTGGGAAGAAGATCAAAAAATTATTTTGTGGAAAAATGAGCGTTATTTTGAAGTAGATAATGAGGGTAATGCACTTCCATATTTAGATGCAGTTAAGGTTAGTTTTATTCAGGAAAAGCAAATGGAATATCTTGCCTTTAAAAAAGGAGATATCGATTATTTTACAAGTATTAATTCAAATATTAAGGATCTTTTAATTACAAGAGACGGTAAGTTGAGGGAAAATTTGAAGGACACATTTAAGATGGAAGTAATACCTTATTTAAATACAGAATATCTTGGGTTTTTAGTAGACCCAGGTATTAAAAAAGATGTAAGGGGAGTGCCAAATTCAAAAAATCCATTTTTAAATAAGAATGTGCGTAAAGCTATTAATTATGCCATTGATCGTAATATTTTGATGAAATATTTGAGGAATAATATTGGCAAGGCAGCAAATAAAGGTTTTATACCTCCAGTTATGTTAGGAGGGGATACCTCTCGTTTTTTTGGCTATGAGTTTGATCCTTTAAGAGCCCAGCAGTTATTAAATAAAGCAGGCTATCCTAATGGTAAGGGACTTCCAGAGATAGTTTTATATACAGGAGATATTTCTATGGATCTTTGTGAAGGATTGCAAAGCCAACTCAAATCTGCTGGATTTAATGTTAAAATTCAAAAAGAACAGACTAGTTCATTAAGGCAATGGATGTCAGACTCTAAGTTGTATTTTTTCTATGGTCAATGGATTGCTGATTATCCAGACCCAGAAACTTTCTTGACAGTTTTTTGGGGGAATAATCCTGCTCCTCCTAATTACACTAGATTCAAGAGTGATAAATATGATTCATTGTATAATAAAGCACTTAATTGTCCAGACTTTGAAAAACGTAAATCTATTTATATAGAGATGGAACGAGTCATGTTGGATGAAGCGCCTATTGTTCCTCTCTATTATGATGAAATCATAAATTTTATTCATAAAAATGTGGAAGGATTAAAAGTTACGCCTAGTAAATTGTTAATCTTAAAGGAGGTGAAAAAAGTATAATGGCAAAGTATTTTGTTAGTGGTATAGGAACTGATGTTGGTAAAACTATAGTTTCAGCAATTTTAACCGAAGCATTGAAGGCAGATTACTGGAAACCTGTTCAAACAGGAAGTGAAGAAATTGTTGATAGAGAAGTTGTCCAAGCATTAGTTAGTAATAAGCAAACAGTCTTTCATCCTGAGACATATTCATTCAAGGCAGCTTTATCTCCCCATATTGCGTCTGTAATGGAAAATAGCACTATTGCTCTTAATCGTCTTAAAATGCCAAATTGTTCTAATCTCATAGTTGAAGGAGCAGGAGGCCTAATGGTACCAATTAATCAGTCTAAAACGTATATTGACCTTATAAAAACACTTAATATTCCGTTGGTTTTAGTTATACGTCATTACCTGGGAAGTATTAATCATAGTCTTTTAAGCTTAAAGGCAATACAGGACTATGAATTACCCTTTAAAGGAATAGTCTTTAATGGCAATGATGAGTGGGATAATGAGCGAATTATATTAAAAATGACGAAGGCTCCTGTAATTGGAAGGATAAAAACTGAGAAAAATTGGACCCCAAATAGAATAAAAAAATACGCGGATATATTTAAGTCAGAATTATTAGAATGGAAAATTTAGTTGAAAGAGATGCTAAAGTGGTATGGCACCCCTTTACGCAAATGAAATTAAGTCCTTTTTCATTGCCTATAAGAAAAGCAGAAGGTTGTATGCTATATGGCGAAAAGGATAAGGTTTATATTGACGCTGTATCTTCATGGTGGGTAAATGTACATGGTCATGGACATCCTTATATTGCAAAAGCTATCTATGATCAATATCTAAAAATTGAACATAGCATATTTGCTGGATTCACACATGAGCCCGCAGTTAAGTTATCAGAAAAGTTATTATCTGTTGCACCAGAAAATATGGCGCGTGTATTTTTTTCAGATAATGGTTCTACAGCTGTCGAAGTGGGCATTAAAATGTGTTTGCAGTATTGGTTTAATCACTCCAATCCCAAGCTCTGTTTGATTGGCTTAGAAGATGCTTATCATGGAGATACTTTTGGAGCAATGTCTGTAAGTGGAAGAGGGCCCTTTAATGCCCCTTTCGAATCGCTTTTATTTGATGTTGAGTTTATACCAGCACCAGTACCCGGTGATGAAGAAAAGTCTAAAGCTGCTCTAAATGCAATTCTTTCTAGGCGAAATGATGTTGCAGCATTTATATTTGAACCATTGGTTATGGGTGCAGGTGGGATGAAAATGTATTCACCAGAGATATTAGATGAACTTATGGATATCTGCAAAGAAAATGAGGTGTTGTGTATAGCGGATGAGGTAATGACTGGTATTGGTAGAACAGGTAAAATGTTTGCTACGCAGCACTTGAGAAATCAGCCAGATGTAATGACCGTTTCAAAAGGTATAACTGGAGGCTCTATGCCATTAGGTTTGACCTTGGCAAGTGAAGCTATTTATGAAGCTTTTTTATCAGATGATAAAATGAAAGCATTTTTTCATGGACATTCATATACTGGTAATCCTTTAGCTTGTGCTGCTTCAATTGCTAGTTTAGAGTTGTTTGAAATAGAAAACACCTTTGATAAGATTGAAAAAATTAATGCCAAGCATCAAGATTTTGCTAAGAAACTTCAATCTTATTCATGTGTAGAAAATATTCGTATTCAGGGAACTATTGTGGCTTTTGATTTGCGTTCTGAAGAGAACACTTCCTATTTCAACAGTATAAGAGATCAGGCTTATAATTATTTTATTGATCAGGGAGTTTTATTACGACCACTTGGTAATGTTATCTATATTTTACCTCCATATTCGATTGATGAGCCTATCCTAGATCAAGTATACTCAACAATCTTTTCATTTTTAGATAAAGTGTAAATCATGAATAAAATACCTTTATACCTAAAAATAATAATTGGATTAGTTCTTGGGATAATTTGGGCTTTGTTAAGTGCTAATTATGGTTTGAATAAATTCACTTTAAACTGGATAGATCCTTTCGGTCAAATCTTCATTAAATCATTAAAATTTATCGCAATCCCATTAGTTGTTTTTTCAATTGTCTCAGGAATATGTGGCATGAAGAATATAGGAGGTTTAGGAAGGCTTGGGCTAAAAACGTTATCAGCCTATTTGTTAACAACTATTTTTTCAGTTAGTGTTGGCCTTTGTTTAGTTAATATGATAGCACCAGGAAAGCAAATAGAAGAAGAAAAACGAATACAAAATAGGATGAGCTATGAACTTTGGGTACAAAGCTCAAAAGGTAATATTGATTATGCCGATGAAAAACGTTTTTTAAATAAACCTAAATATGGCCATTTAATCCCAAAAAATGCAGAGATTGAAGAATCAAAGGCAATATCAAAATTAGATGATTTAAAAGATACTAAGCAGCATGGACCTTTACAGTTTTTGGTTGACATGGTCCCTGATAATATATTTAAAGCACTAAGTTCAAATAAGGCAATGCTTCAAATTATATTTTTTTCAATATTATTTGGCTTGGCATTATTGTCAATTGATAAGCAAGTAGCTCAACCTATTATAAGTTTTGTAGATGGTGCAAATGCTGCATTTTTAAAAATGATTGATTGGATTATGCAAGCTGCGCCATTTTTTGTCTTCGCATTAATGGCTGGGGTAATGGCTAAAATGGCTCAAAATATATCAGAACTAATAGAGATATTTAAAGGTTTAGCTTGGTATTCTTTAACGGTTGTTATGGGTTTAGCCTTGATGGCTTTTGTGATTTACCCACTCTGCATTCGATTTATAGGAAACAAAAATTTATTCTATAGGCCATTTTTTAGAAAAATGGCACCAGCTCAATTTTTAGCTTTTTCAACGAGTTCAAGTGCAGCAACATTACCAGTGACAATGCATTGTGTAGAGGAAAGAGTTGGTGTTTCTAAACGAATAAGCAGCTTTGTACTGCCAATAGGGGCAACGGTAAATATGGATGGCACTAGTTTATATCAGGCAATTGCGGTAATATTTTTAGCTCAACTTCATTTTATAGATTTGACGATTATTCAGCAATTGAGCATAGTTTTAACAGCTACTTTAGCTTCTATTGGATCTGCTGCAGTTCCAAGTGCAGGTTTAGTTATGTTAATAATGGTGCTACAATCAGTTGGCTTAAATCCCATGTGGATAGCAATAATATTTCCCGTAGATAGATTTTTAGATATGTGCAGAACAACAGTAAATGTTACTGGAGATGCTACTGTATGTGCAATTATTGCTGAATCTGAAAAAGCATTAGGAGAATCGAACAGTGAGTAATACTTTTAATAATTTCTTAAAACCTTTAAATATGATAAAAATGAAAAAAATAATGGCTTATTTATTCCTTGGTGTAATAATGTTTGGAGTTTCTTGTAAAAAGTATGAAGAAGGACCTAGCATTTCTTTTCTTTCAGATTCTAAGCGCTTATGTCAAGAATGGGCTTTAGTTTCAGATTATGATGCTGGTACTGGAGAAACCACTACAAATTCTGCTGCTGATGCAAATGAGTTTACAACTTTTAATGATGATGGAACTGGAACAATGACGGTGAGTTCATTTATAGGAAATGTTGATTTAGATTTTACATGGGAATTTGTTGATGATACTCAATTAAGTACAACAATTTCAGGTCTAGCTACTTCCACAGAGACAATTACAAAACTTAGTTCAAAAGAGCTTTGGCTTAGGTCTAGTAATGGGGATGTTCAAAAATTTGAAGTTAGAGATTAAAGCAGAAATTTTCTTTCGCTTGTTGTCGAAAGAAAATAATGCCCATATCAAATAAATCAATGCTAAGGCTCACCTTTGGGTGGGCCTTAATTATATTCCATGCAGAAAGCATATCGGCCGTCCATCGTATATCATCAAAAACAAAAGCAGAATCTTCATTAGCTAAATTGATACAGTCTTTGAAATATTTGAGTGTTGGCTCTTTTAGATGATTGCCATCAAAGTATACTAAGTCAAGTGAATTGGTTTTTTGTAGAACCTCTGGAAAACATGTATCAAACTCTCCATTTAATAGTTGAATATTTTTCAAATTAAATTGATCACATCCGTTTTGTGCAATTTTAGATAATTGTGGATCCCCTTCCATACTAATTAACTGGGCATTCGAATTTAATGCCGACGCCATATACAGCGATGAAATTCCTAAAGAGGTGCCATATTCAAGTATAGTGTTTGGTTTTAAAAACCTCACAAGCCTTGACATAAAACTTCCTTGCTTTATATCTTTTGAATTGTGACGGGCAATATCTTTAATTTTTCGATTGGAGTTAGATAAAACCTTAGAGCCTGCTCCAAAATCTTGTATTTCAATAGACTTATTATCTTGTAGCAAAGTTTTTTTGTAATTGTTGATTTTAATATCAGATTCTAAAGGTTTTCCTTTTATTACTTCATTATAGAATTGAAAGACAAAAGGGGAGTGTAGGTAAAGGCTTGACTTTGATTTAAGTCTATGCTTTAAATACAAATAGGACTTATTTATTAGGAAAGAATTCATGTGCTTCAATAAATAAAAAAGGCTGCCTTTAAAAGACAGCCTTTCTAAGCATAATCAAAGATTCAACTTTATTTTATAACATTGATGTTTTGATTAATTAATTGTTCACCGTGTTTTACTTTAAGAATATACAATCCATTTGATAAACCGTCAAGGCTGATAGTGCCGTTGAATTGATTTGTAGAAAGTATTTCATTATTGTAAACTTCATTTCCAAGCACATCAAATAAAGTAATACTTAAAGCGTCATTTGTTGAAGCATTAAGGTTAATATTTAAGTTTTTACTTGTTGGATTCGGGTAAACCTTAACTTCTAATGTGTTTTCAACTTCATTAATTCCAATGCCAAAGTCAACATTAACAGTTTGACAAGCAGAATAATAGTCACTTCCATTATTAGCTTCTAAGCAAACATTATATGATCCAGGCTGAGGGAAAGTATATGTTACATTTTGACCACCCATTTGATTACCAGTTCCATCGTTGAACTCCCACTTCCAACTAGTTGGAGAGAAATTAGAGTTATCAAAGAAATCAACAGTTAAACCATTCTTATTGTAGAAAAAGTCAACACCATAAGGGGTTAGTTTTAAATCCATAACTAAGTGTTCCCAATAAAATGTTGGAGAACTGTATGCAAAAGAAGGGAT
>CAJXBJ010000003.1 GCA_913050195.1 uncultured Saprospirales bacterium | reverse complement strand
TCTCCTTAGCTCCTCTAGCAACACGTCCTTTACCTGTAAGGACAATCTTTTCTTTTTTTAAAATCACCTCTTTCAATTGACCCATCATATCCTCCAAGTCATGACATTGATTAGCTGGCCTTAAATCATAGGTTTTAAATTTTTTACCATAAGCCAAAAAAGCATTATAAGCCCCAACAAGACCTGCAAACCGACCAAAACCCAAAACCCGTTGTCCGTTTGGCTTCAAAAGGCATTCATAATCTATCAGTCGAATATTTTTATCAATATTGGCCCTTATTAGCTTTTGGTTATATTCTTGGAGCTTATGTGTGTGTGAGAAGTACAAATAGGTCTTATTGGGTATTAGCTGTTCAATAGGGACTTCCTTTACCCCAAACAATATATCACAATCGGCTATAGAATCTACTAATTCAACCCCTTCAGCTTCATATTCACTATCTCTATAACATCGGATATCGCTTTTTTGAACCTTAATCTCTAGATTCAAATACTTCTCCTGAATAATCTTACATTGTTTTGGCGTAAAAGGAACTCTTCTATCTTGTGGAACCTTTCCCTCCTTTATAATACCTATTTTCATAACCCTATTGCTGTTTATTTCACAAATATGATTTATTTTTGATTAACAGAATCACAAAATTAAAAAGTTATGTTAGCAAAAAGAATTGACAAAGCTCTTAACCATCAAATTGAATTAGAGGCCTATTCTTCTCAGGTATATTTAGCAATGGCATCATGGGCTGAATGTGAGGGCTATGGAGGAATTGCAAATTTCATGTATATTCATTCTGATGAAGAGCGTCAACACATGTTGAAACTTATTAAGTTTGTGAATGAGAGAGGAGGAAAAGCAGTAATACCAGCACTTAAGAAACCACCTGTTAGCTATAAATCGGTTAAGGATGTTTTTGATAACCTTCTAAAGCATGAAGTTCATGTAACAAATGAGATTAATAGTTTAGTAGAAATTTGTTTGAAAGAAAGAGATTATACAACTCATAACTTCTTACAATGGTATGTGTCCGAGCAAATAGAGGAAGAAGCTCTAGCGCGCACAATAATGGATAAGATAAGGCTCATTGGAACTGATAACGCAGCATTATATATGTTTGATAGGGATATAGAACAAATGAATGTTATAAGTGCTGCTCAAGATAATGCAGGAGCTTAGAAAGTCTGGCTTCTATAACTTACAGGATAACGTTAAGTAAAAAACCCTAGGATCTGATGGAATAATGCCTGGACCTGGATATGCTGTAGCTCTTCTTGTAAAGTAAATTTCATTTAACGCATTATTTAAACCAAGCTCTGCCTTTAACTTATTCATCGAGTAGGCTATTGATATATCAACAATTTGATATGACGGAATTATACCACTAACTGCAGAGGATGTGAAAACAGCATTGGTTGCATCAGTGTATTGCTTTGAAACATAACCATATTGTATCGATGAGCTTAACTTTTTATAGCTCAAATTAATGCCTGTTTTATAATTAAAGCTAGGCACTAGCTCTACTCTTCGTTGATCTACTGCTGACTCCTTTGAATTTATATATTTTGCATCAATAACTGAGATATTATGAAACCAAAGAACTTGAAACTTATCATAAGTTTTATTTAAAAGCTTCAAAATATCAATTTCAAATAAACTTTCAACACCAATGTTTCTTGAGTCCGCTACATTTGTTCTGTACTGATAAAGTCGATAAGTAGCACTATCTACCCTATAAACGGCCCCAATACGGTCTTTATAAAAGAGCATAAAAAATGATAAGTCATAATTAATTACATTTTTAAAAATACCTCTAAAGCCCAAATCTACGTTAAACCCCCTTTCATCCTGAATATTAGTATCCACCTCCAAATTAGGGTTGTTTACTCTTAAATCAGTAAAATTTATCGCCCTATAATTTTGACTGAAATTACCATATATTTCTGCCCCATTATGTTTAAAACTAGAACCAACACCAAAAAGCACTAAATCTCTCTTCCTACTAAATGTATCTGTAAGGTTATTTTCATAAATTATATTACCAGCTAAATCTTTATTCATCAATTTGAAGTACCCTTGAGAACCAGTATAAATATGCTCATAACGAATACCGGGGGTTATAGACCATTTATCATTGATAGAGAGATAATTCTCAACAAAAAAAGAAGTATTAAAGGATGGAAAAAAATAGTCTGAACCCTCCAAATCATTTGGGTTTAAGAAAGCATAATTAGCGCCATAACCTGAATCACCCAATCCTTGCCGACTTCTTGTCTCGCCTGTATAAAACCTTCCACCAAGCAAGAAAGTACCCATTATGTTGCCAAAAGAATATTTTTGCATCCATCTAGTTTCATTACCGACATTTAAATAATCTCCAATAATGAGATCCCTCTCATCCAATGGATCGGTTCTTGAAATTAAACCCAAAAATCCAACAGATTTTCTACTAGCACTTAAAGCAAAAAATCGCGAATTTAATTTATCATCATTATTAAAAACATAATCAAAATTTAAGGCTAACATATTCCAATCAATACTAAACCAATTACGCTCCCTAATTGATTGAGAAGCATCTTGATTAAATAAAATATCCGTTAAGCCACCAGGCTGCTGTGCATCATAAAAGTACTTCGTATATTCTAATCCTACATGACTGTTTTCTTTCAATTTATAATAGACACTAGTATAAATATTTTGCAATTCAAATGATCCATTTGGCCTCCAACTATCGCCCATCTTAAATTGATGACTTAGAAAATATTGAAACTTTCCTTTTGTGCCCCCTATTCTATTAAAGCTATTAAACAAACCATAGCTCCCTATAGTTTGCTTTGATTCAAAAACTAATGGCTTATCTTCTTCACCCTTCTTCATAATAAAATTAAGAAGGCCACCAAACTGTGTTCCATATTGAAGTGATGCAGCACCACGTATAATTTCAATGCGCTCAACACTTTCCATACACGGCGTATAATAAGATTCTGGATAACCAAGCGCATCTGCACTCATATCATAACCATTTTGCCTTGTATTAAAATTAGTAGTTCGTTTTGGACTTAAACCTCGTCCACCAATACCTAATTGAATACCTCCTTCTCCAGACTCCCAAATATTAAGGCCTGCTACTTTAGCAAAAATCTGTCGACCATTATTTAGTGCTTTATTAGCCAGCAAATCATCTACGTAAACCAATTCATTTTTTTTTGAAGCATATATTGATGTACCATCCACTGCCCTTAAGCGTCTAATAGTAAACTGATCACTTCTTGCACTTTCAACCTGCAATGTAGCCATTTGTCTCTCTTCTGAGGTCAAGGTAATATCCATCTTTTGAAAACTATGACTTAAAGTAATAGACTCATTTATTGTTTCATAGCCTACTAAAAAAAACTTCACTTTATAAGTCCCATAAGGAATAGCACTTAATGAAAACAAACCGTTTTTATCAGTAATAGAATTATATTCTCCTGGCAACAAAAGAACCTGAACGCCCTCAATTTTTTCTCCTTTTATATCTTTTACAAATCCTTCTATTTCTGTATTTTGAGAATATATATATAAACCTTTACTTGATATTAAAAAGGTTAATAGAAATAATAACTTAAAGACCCTATTTATTACTAAATCACTCAAAAGGCAAAATCCATTTTTTATGCAATAGATTATTTTCCACGGCCGCTAAATTAACTGTTGGATCAATAAATCTCTTGTTTTTTCTTCCATTTAGACTCACAAAAACATCTGCAGTAATCACTGGCTTCTTTATAACCAAAGAATCCAAAACTTCATAATCCTTATAATACGCACTCAAATAACGGGCAAACTGTAGTATTAAATCTGGCTGCGTTGACATCATCTTTTCTTGAATTGGGGTTAAGAAAGTACTATTTTCTACCTCTATCGAACCTTTAATACCTTCTTGTTGAACATGAAAGGTGGCATGGCCTGACTTTTCCATTAACATTACTCTCCATGAAAAGTTGTATCCCTGCTCAGTCCAAAATAAATTACCAGGATATAAAATAAATCTCCATGGCATTATAAACTGAAATATAAAAAACAACAAAAAAACATATTTAGTTAAGGATGGAAGTTTAAATATTAAAGCATCTTCTTTAACCCCATTAGTTGATTTTTTAGGCAAAAAGATAGAGATGTAATATATTATTCTTTCATGCAAACGATCCTTAAAGAAAATTAATGTAAGCAATATCATAACATACGGAAACATACCTATTTGAAATAACAAAGCAGTAAATAGGTGAAATATAGTCAGTACAATATACGCCCAAACTCTCGTCCCTTTATTTAACAAGAATGCAACAATAAAAACATCAAACAGACAACCAATCCAACTAAAAACATATGCAGCTTCCTTTAAAGCAAAGAAAGAACCTATTAATGGCATATGTGAATGAGAAGGAAGCCATATAGATAGGGGCATTGCTCGAAACATCCAATCATAATTTAACTTAGCTAAACCAGCATGTATATACAGAATTGAAATCATTAGCTGTAAAGCCAATATATATCCATATGGTATATAATTAATTTTTTGCTTTGGCCTTTGATAAACGTACAAGGAAAAAGCTCGATCAGCAGGCATAAATATCATTAAAAAAGCAATTAAGCTTATAAAATAATAATGATTGAGATAATAGGTTATATCAATTAACTCAACATAGGTAAATCCAAGAAAAAAAAGCACTACTGAAGTGCGATAATAAAAACCCACTAAAATATTAAATGAGCATATTAAAAGTCCTGCAAAAACTAAATACATCCCTATAGGCCCTAAAGGCTCTATCCACTCAAAACCGTAGTATTTAAAATGAAAATTGGGTTCAATGAAATTTTCATGAACCCAACCTTTAATCAAAAACCTAAGGATACTAATAAACATTATAGCACCAAAAATCATCCTAAAGACAATCAAAGGTGCTATAGAATTCTTTCTATCCCATTTAGTCACCATCGTTATCTTGATACGTAATTAATACACCCATTGCTGAAGGCATATCCGTCTTTATGCGGACTAATTGTTGTAGTATCAAGCTGTAAAGGTCATTTACATCAGAAGAATTATTTATTATTTGATCACTTAAAGGATCTGGTATACTCTCCATTTTTGTTTGTATTGATTCAAAACCACTCCATATATCGTCATGAAGCCCTTGAACAACACCTTCATTTTCTAAGCCTTTGATATAGTCATCTAAACCATCACCATCAACGCCTGAATTACTTATTCCCGCATATAAAAGCTTTAATGATCTTAAACTCTCTATAGCTAGCTCAAGAGAACGACCTGAATAATATGCTTCAGTTTTATAAGGAAGAGGTACATCCAATGTCTTTTTTCCTAAAGGAATGCCAACTCGAGCATTTTTGATTATTTCAAAATCCTTATTCAAATTATTTACAAGTAAACTTATTGAACTTCCGGCCTCAGTTCCTTGACTTTCTTTGAAGGTCGTAATATAATTCCCCCCACTCGAAAGCCATCCATTTTGAACCTCGGTAAAATAGCTATTCATAAGCTCCAATAAATCATTCAAATACTGTCTACGTGACTGACCTAAGGAAGAATCACTAAAATAACTCACGACTTCTGAACTATTTGTACCAGTACCATATATCAGAAAATCAATTGCTGGAAAACCAATTGCATCCAGATTTGAAGCTGCTTCTAAATTATATACCCCAGAGGCCATATTAGAGTTTATCTGAGCAGTATCTGTCGGAAAGGTATTCATTATAGCCTTTAAGGTTTTACTCTCAGCAGGACCAAACTCAAATACTGAAACATGTTGCCATGATTTATATGCTGAAATAAAAGAGACTCTTAAACTCTCAAGCGTGCTAACATCGACACTATTAATAAAAGCATCACCCGAAGCTTTCAGAGCATTAAAATCAATTATCATATTATCATATCTAGGCAAGATTAATTCCTCACCAATATTTGACATTATTGCAGCCTTATCAACTGTATTGCCAGGTTCAGGATTATCCTTACCACGGCATCCTACCCACACAAAAAGTGTGAGTAGGATGGCGGATATGGAATAGATTTTATATAAGTAGCTATTACTGAATTCCATAGATTGTTTTTAACTCGGCAACTGCTGCATCGATGTTACTAGCAGAAACATCATAAAAGTTTGTGCCTAAGTGACCTAACACAGTAGTAATTTGAGCTGAACTAATAGTTTTATCAACATTATACTCAAGTGCTTTTATAAACGCATGAGCTTCAGAAAGTTGGTGATTTCTAAGCGCATCGTCAGCTAAATCAGCTTTCGCACTTTCTAAATAATAAATTGCTGTAGTTGCAGATACCATTTCTAACTGAGCTCTTAGCTCTGTGATTTGAGCATCTCTAGTGTCAAGATCATCATTAGAAATAGCAGCTCTACCTTTGATGAAGGCAGTCATAACTTTGTTGATTAGATCATGATCAGCGTCTCCTTTAAAAGAGTATTTTGCCCAATATCTGTATCCAGTTGTAGTAGCATTCGTAAAGTCAATTGGCGCGCCGTAATAGCCAAATGCTTCATCCCAATGATGCTCCATCTCAGTGCCTTTACCTTCTTCAACTGTTTCATTGTCTACATTCATCTTATCTGTTCCAGTGTACACAGAAGTCATTTGATAATATAAACAAGCTCCCATTATACCTTTAGCAATAAGCTGAGTATGCTCAATACCATTTTCATCAAATAGATATGCTTTCGCACCATCATTACTTTCTACAACTCCTGCTGTACCCTTAGAACCAGCTGTTGTTGATTGACTTGCTGCAGCAAGTGCATCCATACTAGCTTCTATCTCTGCCTGAGCAATTTCAAAACTTTTACTTTTAAGATCTTTAGTAGAACTATTTAATGCAGACTCTGTCCATGTGTGACCATCATTTGCATACATTGCTTTCATTGTAGCTGCTTCAACGGCAGTTCCAGAAGTATTTGAGGTCTTCATATACGTCTCAAGTTCTGCTAGCATATCTAATCTTTCAGTTTGTCCACTGTAGCTAACATTAGTAAAATTGTAAGTAGTTGGTACGTCATAATCATTGTTGTCTTTTTTACAAGACTGAAATGCCAAGATACCTGCGCAAAACGCTAAAATTGTAAAGGATTTTAATTTAAACATCTTATTTTTTTTATTTAACAATACTTTATTTAGAACGATTCTAAACAGCAGCAAAGTTATAGCATGAGTAATCCCAAACAATACCTAATTATGGGTATTTTATTCATCTAAATATCAAGTTAAGATGAGCCATAATAAAGTCTGAGGCCGGATTAGCTCTTATTTCATTTAAGGTTCCATCCTGAACTAATTTACCATCTTCAATAAATAAAAAACGATCACACAGAGCAACAG
Source organism: uncultured Saprospirales bacterium (assembly GCA_913050195.1). Lineage (GTDB taxonomy): Bacteria > Bacteroidota > Bacteroidia > Chitinophagales > CAJXBJ01 > CAJXBJ01. The sequence goes on along the minus strand of CAJXBJ010000003.1, from coordinate 44,968 downwards.
CATCTCTAATATCATGAGTAACAAATAACAAAGTCAAGTCTAACTCCCTAGATATATTCGATATATCTTTAATTAAGCTATTTTTATTTAATACATCCACATTACTCATCACTTCATCTAACAACATTAATGGCGGGCGTAAAATCAAACTTCTACCTATCGCTAATCGCTGCTGCTGTCCACCTGAAAGCTCATGAGGATACTTTGCTTCCATACCTTCAAGTCCAAGCATTAAGATATATTTTTTGACATCAGTTTCATTTCTGTCAACGCCAAGTCCAAAACATATATTTTCCATTACATTTAAGTGAGGAAACAAAGCATAATTCTGAAATACCATTCCTATATTTCTTGACTCAGGTGCCATATGCGATAACTCTGAACTAATTATCTGACCATTTAATTCTATTTGCCCCCCATCTAAATAATCAAAACCAGCAATTAGTCTAAGTAAAGTAGACTTCCCATCACCACTTCCACCAATGATAGCAACACGCTCACTCTTCTTAACATCAAATGATAAATTTTGTAATACTTTCTCTTCTTTGAAAGACTTAGAAATATTATTTACGCTCAAAAAGGCCATTATTGACTCTTACTATTTAGATACCATATAGGAATAAAACTAATAAAAATGATTATCAATGAAGGAACAGAGGCTTCATATATAGCTCCATCTGTTTCCATCAATATATATGCTCGTATTGCAAGCGTCTCAAAATTAAAGTGATGAAACAACATGGTTAACGGCAATTCCTTTATTATTTCTACAAACACCAATATCAAAGCTGCAATTAAAGATGGACGTATTAAAGGCAAATCGACCTTTAACCAGGTATGATGTTTATTTTTTCCTAGATTATAAGATGCTTCACGAATGTTCAATGGAAATTTCTTAAATGCACTATCTAAAGCATTATAAGAAACAGCATTAAATCGCAATGTATAGGCTGCTGCTAAAGTAAAAACAGATAGACTTAAGCCAATTCCCAATAATTTTGACAAGTCAGATGCTATTAGTAATATGCCAACCCCTAGTAATACGCCAGGCACAGTATAGCCAAGGCCCCAAAGTCTTGAAAACTTATCGATCCAAGGTTCTTTCAGCATATGCTTTATACTTGAAAGAAATAGACTTAATAAAACACATACAAAGCATGCAAGTAATGCAACAGCCAAAGTATTAATTATGAGCTCTAAAAATCCACTATCCAATTGCTCTATAAATAAAGGCACACCCCATATTAATAATTGACAAACAGGCAATACTAAAGCAAATAATACAGGTAATAAGCAAACAAAAAAAGCAAGCCAATTCTTGTAACCACTTAGCTTATTTCTATCATATCCAACATTCGCACCACTTGATTCATACACCTCTTTATTTCTGAAGTATATGTAATCTAAAATGAGAAACAACATTAACAATAGCAGCAGACTAATCCCAAGATATTTCACAGGAGAAAGGTCCATTGGGTTCCATAATCTTATTATCTCGGTAGTATAAGTTTTCAATCCATAAAAACTCACAGCACCAAAATTATTCAACACCTCCATATTTAAAAGAAACAGTCCCCCTATTATAGCTGGAAGACTCAAAGGAATAATCACCTTAGCAAAACGTTGAATCCTATTTTGTCTGAGACTACGAGCAGCATTAATCAAATCATAGGATTGTCTAGAAAAACTGATTTTAGTTAATAGAAAGACATAAGGATATAAAGCTAAGGATAGCACAAATGTAAGTCCCCAAATATTCTTTATATCAAAATAGACTCCTGTATAAGACATTAAGGTACCATATGCCCCTAATACACCATCATACACATAAGCCAATATATAAGCTGGAATACAAAGTGGCATAAGATGAAGCACCGATAATATAGATCTACCAAAAAAATCCTTCGAGGCAATTAACCATGCAGGTATAATTGCCCAAAAAAGAGATAAAATGGACACTAATGCCATTAATTTAAGTGAAGTCCAATGAAAATCACTTTGCCAATGCTTTTTAATAATTGATATTATAAAGGGCCAATCAATATCTACAAACAGAAATAAAAAAGGACTGATTAAAAATACAGTAATAATTATAGTACTGGCCCTTAAAACCATGACTCCTTCTCCATCAATTCTACAGCTGCTTTATTATAATAGCCTAAGCTATTCAAATCAAGGCTATCTATTTTAAACTTTGGCCATTGACTCAAAAATTCTGGCAAACTCGCATCTGGATTAACAGGAAACTCATAATTTTTATGGGCATATGCCTCTTGCGCTTTCAATGAACTTAAATATTCCAAAAGCAAAACAGCATTATTGTAATTCGGCGCATGCTTAACTATTGCTGCTCCAGATATATTAGTATGCGTTCCGGTGGTCTCCTGATTAGGAAAAATAATACCTATATCCGATATTGCTTTACGCTCTTCTTCATTTTTTGAAAAGGCTAGTTTACCTATATAATAGGTATTAATAACGGCACAGTCACCTTCACCTAGCGCCACTGACTTTACCTGATCTCTATCATTTCCCTTAGGAGTTCGTGCAAAATTAGCTACCCAACCCTTAATTATCTCATACGCATTTTCTGCACCTTGATTGGCTATTAATGATGCCACTAAAGATTGATTATAAATATTATTTGATGACCGAATAAGAAGTCGACTATTTAATTCCTGCCTTCCTAAATCACTATAATTTTTGACTAATGCTGTATCTAAACGCCCTTTATGATAAGCTATTACTCTGTGCCTTCTAGTTAATGCCATCCAAAACCCATCTTTATCTCTGAAATTTTGAGGCAAATTACTATCTATTTTAGTAGACTTAAAGGATTGCAAAAGGTCCATTTCTCTTGCGTACTGCAATCTACCTGCATCAACGGTGATTAAAAGATCTGCTTGAGTTTGATTACCCTCAGCTTTTAATAGACTAAGCAATTTATCTGTTTTGTCATGCTTAACATTAACCTTTACTCCTGTTTCTTCCTCAAATGCTTTAAAAAGGTCTTTGTCAATATCATAGTAACGATGCGTATAAACGTTTACTTCTGCTTTTTCCTGTTCAGCACTACCCTTGCAGCCTAAAAATAAATAAGCTAACAAAACACATATAGATAAAAAATATTTAATCATAATTTTGGATTAGGCGACAAAACTAAACATTCTTCTTATTTTTATAAATACACAATTCTAGGTATTATGAAATATGGCTTAGTAATTCATGGAGGTGCTGGTACTATTCTGCCCTCAGCTATGACACCTGAACTTGAAAAGGAATACAAATTTTGCTTACAAAAATCACTGGATGAAGCCTATCAAAGTTTAGAAATGGGCAGTAATGCTACGGATGCTGTTTGTATTGCCATTCAAGTGATGGAGGACTCTCCATTATTTAATGCTGGTCGTGGTTCAGTTTATACCCATGATGGAACCCATGATATGGATGCTAGTATAATGCGTGGAGATGATTTGGAAGCAGGTGCAATTTCTGGAAGTAAAACTGTTAGAAATCCGATATTACTGGCCAAAGCTATATTGTTACACTCTAGCCATGTTTATTTGACTGGCACCGGAGCTGAAGATTTTGCTAGAGAGCATAATTTAAAATTTGAGGATGAAACCTTCTTTCATACTGAATTTAGGTATCGTCAATATCAGCATGCCCTCCAAACAGATGAAGTTTTTTTGGATCATTCAGATCAAAAAAAGTTTGGTACTGTTGGCTGTGTTGCTCTTGATAAATTTGGAAACATATGCGCTGGGACATCGACTGGTGGTATGACTAATAAAAAATATGGAAGGGTTGGTGATAGCGCTCTTATAGGGGCAGGTACTTATGCAAATAATAAAACCTGTGCTGTATCTTGCACAGGTGACGGCGAGTATTTTATACGCGCAGTTTCTGCTTATGAGATGTCTGCACTAATGGAATATAAAGGATTAAACATTAAAGAGGCTGGACAAGAACTTATTCACAAGAAAATGGTTGATATTGGTGGTGAGGGCGGTCTAATTGCCATGGACTGCAATGGAAACTATTGTCTACCATTTAATTCAGCAGGAATGTATAGAGGCGTGAAAATGAGTGATGAAAAAGCTAAAGTAGGCTTTTATAAAGATTGGCTCTGAACAGCCTCTTCTTCCTTATTAACAGAAGTGTAAAAACGTCTTTCTTTCAATTTATAGCCATTACCCTTAGCCATTACATGGACTATAAGGTTCTCTATTGAAATTGGGCTACCATCACTGATCTCAACAATATTAGTATGCTTAATACCATGACCATCAACTAAAATAACCAGGCCTGACCCAATTGCCTCAAATTTATTTCCTTCTGAAATAAGAATTCCAGTATCTTCTCCCAAGCCAATACCAATACATCCTGGGTTAGTCGCAACAGCCTGCATCAAACGACCTATGCGACCTCTTTTTACAAAATGAGAATCAATAATAACATCCTTAATAAATGCTAGACCTGTTGTGATTTTAACCTCGCCTTTCAATAAAGCTTCACTACTACTACCCTGATAAATCATAGTATTTGACATCGCCATAGCACCTGCACTAGTTCCTGCTATAACAAAAGGCTCATCTTCATAACGCCTATGTATTATATCCATAATCTCAGTACCACCAAAGATCATACTTAAACGAAGTTGATTCCCACCAGAAAAAAGGACTCCATCCGCCTTTTTAATTCTTTCAATAAAATCTGGGTTATTTGTATCCTCCCTATCCTTTATTGGCATTAATCTCACTCGTGTGCAATTCAATTTTTCAAAAGCATCCATGTAGTTTGCCCCAACCTCTTCTGGTATCATTGAAGCCGTCGTAATAACCTCAATATGAGGATTTTCGGACTTCATCTCCTTCATAATACGTCGCAATACCTGTAATTCTGCAAAGTTCGCATTTGAATATTGCTTAAAAAGCTGATCCGATTCAACGCCTTTATTTTCCGCACCACCGACGGCTATTAGTTTGCCTTTAGGAGTATTAATCATAATTTAAGAAGGCACGAAGATACCAAAAAAGAATTAATTCGTACTTTTGTGCAACTAAATTATCTACTAGATAAAAGGAATATAAAATCATGAAAATTTTAGAGATAAAAGCGATGAGAGGACCTAATTATTGGTCAATTAGACGTCATAAACTTATCGTGATGAAATTGGATATTGAAGATTTAGAAGAAAAACCGAGTAATAAAATTGATGGTTTTGCTGACCGTATTGAGGCTATGTTCCCCTCTATGCATTCTCATAGGTGCTCAAGAGGTTATGCTGGTGGATTCTTTGAACGCGTAAGAGAAGGCACATGGATGGGGCATATTATTGAACATATAGCCCTAGAAATCCAAACGTTGGCTGGAATGGATTGTGGATTTGGAAGAACCCGAGGAACAGGTGAACATGCGGTATATAACGTCGTCTTTGATTACATGGAAGAAGAAGTTGGTAGATATGCAGCTAAATCTGCAGTGCGCATTGCGGAACATCTTATTAGTGGTGAAACTTATGATCTAGAAAGAGATGTTCAGATCATGCGCGAAATACGCGAAGAAGAACGTCTTGGACCAAGCACTGGATGCATAGTAAGTGAAGCAGTATCCAGAGATATACCTTACATAAGACTTAACAAAGGTTCTTTGGTACAGCTAGGGTATGGAATTAATCAAAAACGTATTAGAGCGACGGTAAGTAGCACAACAAGTAATATCGCTGTAGAAATTGCTTGCGATAAAGAAGAAACTAAAGATTTATTAGAAGCAAATGCTATTCCTGTTGCATCAGGCTATGTAATACGAAGAGAATCGCAATTAGAGCGCGTTGTTGACCGTATGGGATACCCACTTGTAGTTAAACCATTTAATGGAAATCATGGACGGGGAATAACCATTAATATAAACAGCTGGGAAGAGGCTCTAAAGGGCTTTGACACAGCAAAGGAAATTTCTCGTTCAGTTATTGTTGAGCGCTTTATTAAAGGCCATGATTTTCGAGTACTTGTAATTAATTACAAATTTGTTGCTGCTGCTTTACGCACACCTGCTGCTGTAACAGGAAATGGCAAATCAACTATTCAAGAATTAATTGATGAGGTTAATAGTGACCCTAGAAGAGGATATGGGCATGAAAAAGTACTTACTGCTATTACTATTAATCAGATGACCTTAGATATACTGGCAAAGCAAGGACTTTCTCTTGAGAGTGTACTTGAAAAAGGCAAAACAGTTTATTTAAAAAATACTGCTAACTTAAGTACAGGTGGCACAGCTACAGATGTAACTGATCAAGTACATCCATTTAATATCTTTTTAGCAGAACGTATTGCTCGTATTATTGGTCTTGATATTTGCGGTATAGATATAATGGCTAATGATTTAAGTACACCTTTAAATGATAATGGTGGTGTAGTATTAGAAGTTAATGCAGGCCCAGGTTTTAGAATGCATATTGCACCAACCGATGGCCTAGCTCGAAATATTGCAGAACCTGTGATCGACATGATGTATCCTAAAGGAAGTTCGTCCCGGATTCCAATTATTGCCATTACAGGTACAAATGGAAAAACTACAACGACTAGACTAATGGCACATATTGTTAAAACAATGGGCTATAAAGTAGGTTTTACAACAACAGATGGTATTTACATTCAAAATAGAATGATGGACAAAGGCGACTGTACTGGTCCTGTTAGTGCTGAATTTGTACTTAAAGACCCTACTGTAAACTTTGCTGTATTAGAAACTGCTAGAGGTGGGATACTAAGAGCAGGACTAGGATTTCACAAATGTAATACAGCAATAGTAACTAATGTAGCAGCCGACCATTTAGGGCTAAAAGGTATTAATAGCATAGAAGATATGGCTAGAGTGAAAGGTGTTGTTGCAGAAAGTGTCATGCCTGAAGGTTATGCAATTTTAAATGCGGACGATGATCTTGTATACGAAATGCGCAAAAAGACTCCAGCTAAGTATGCCCTATTTAGCATGGATGAAAATAATCCTAGAATTAAAAAGCATTGTAATAATGGAGGACTAGCAGCCATATCTGAAAATGGGTTTGTAACAATATGCAAGGGTAATTGGAAAATACGAATTGATAAAATTGTAAATATTCCTTTGACTTATGGAGGAAAGGCAAGCTTTAATGTTCAAAATGTATTAGCTGCTGTGCTAAGTGCATTTGTTAATGACTTTAAGATTGAAGACATCCGAGTGGCTTTAGAAACCTTTATCCCGTCTCCAACACAAACTCCAGGGCGAATGAATCTTTTTGAGTTCGAGAGATTTAAGGTCTTGTTAGATTATGCGCATAACCCAGCTGGATTTAAAGCATTGAGAGATTACTTGTCAAAAGTAGAAGAAGGGCCTAAAGTGGGTATTATAGCAGGCGTTGGAGATAGAAGAGACGAGGATATTAAAGAATTGGGGCAAATTGCTGCAGAGATGTTTGATGAAATCATTATTCGTTGTGATAAAAATTTACGTGGAAGATCAGAAGAAGAGTTGGTTGAATTAATGAAAATTGGAGTTAACGAGATAGACCCCAATATAGAAATTCGCGTAATTCGATCTGAAAAAGAAGCCGTTAAGTATGCTCTTGACAATGCTGTAGATGGTAGCTTTATCACTGTATGTAGCGATGTGATTCCTGATGCTTTAGAAATTGTAAAAAGCTACAAAGAAGAAGAAGATTTAGCAAAGGTTTAAACTAAACCCCTTATACCTATTTTAAATGCATAGTTAACGAGCTCTGAACTGCTCTTAACATTAAGCTTTTTGAGGATGTTTTTTCTATGTGTATTTACAGTATGAATACTTAGGAAAAGCGTGTCAGCAATAGCCTTGCTACTCAGACCATCTGTTATTAAACCTATAATCTCTATTTCTCTCTCTGAAAGATTTACAGGCGAACAGCTGAAACCATCTTCTTCATTTTCCTGAAGCATTTCTAAAATTGTACCACAAAAAAAGCGCTCTTTATTTGCTATAGCTTCTATAGCCTCCATAATTTCCTCTTCATCACACTCTTTAAGTAATATTCCGTTCACGCCTGTATTTAAAATAAGCTGCACCTCACTACTATCCCTAAAGTCTGAAATAATTAAAACCCCTAATCCAGGGTAAATATCAATGAGGGACTTAAGCTTAGATAAGTTACTAAAACCGATTGTCTTATAATCTAACATTAAAACATCAGGCTCCTCTTGATTTAAATTACACTCAAGAGATTCAATATTTGATGCTTCTTTAGTCAATACTACAGTACTATATTGACTTAACATGGCCTTCAGCCCCTCCTTTATTAAGTAGTGCCCATCAGCAATATGACATATTATTTTCTCCAATGATTTAAATAATCATCAAAAATACTATATTTTTGTGTCCCCACGGTCGTATTTGTGCTTCTAAATAAGCAATATTCTTAATTAAAAAATCATGAAAAACGCAATTAAACTAATGCTAGTCCTATGCCTATTTGTCAATATAAATGGGTTAAGTTCTCAATGTACACCTAATCAAAACTTTATAAATGCAGGCAACTCTGGTGTTTCACCTAATATGATGCCAAATGGCACAGAAAACACACCCTATCAGATGAATTATACAATACTAGTCGATGACAGTATTTATGTTGACATTTCTAATTATGTGCCTGCCGTAATGGGTTTACCCGTGCCTTCATTCCCAGCTTTGGCAGCTATAAATGAAGTTGCTATTGATGCAATTACTGGACTTCCTAATGGGCTATCTATTGCAAATTGTAATCCAACAGCATGTAGCTGGCCTGGTGGCGGTGCAGGCTGCTTTACAATACAAGGCACTCCTACAGAAACTGGCTTTTTTGATATAACTATTACAGTTAAAAAATATATAGATATCGCTGCAGGACTATCTATCCCAAGCCTACCTGGTATACCTTTACCTGGTGTTAATAATGCAGTAGGGCCATCAGAAGATATTGCAGTATGGACCTTATTTATAGATACTGCTCAGGTAATTGATACATCAGGACAAAACAATACACATATCAATGAAATGAATGGTTCTTTTGAAATGTCTGTTTTTCCAAACCCATCAAAAGGTTCCACACAACTCAATATGACCAATCCTAAAAATGAAAGTATTGAAATATTTCTTGTAAATCATCTGGGATCCATTATTAAGACCTTCTCAATTAATAGAACTAAAAAAGTTGCTTTAGACACTAATGGAATTCCTAGCGGCATTTATTTCTTAAAAGCCCGAAATGAGCATTTTGAAATTAATAAGAAGTTATTAATACAATAATAAACAACTATAGTTTATATAAATAACAAGGCCTGCCCTAAAAAGAGCAGGCCTTGTTAACTAAAATCAAACTATGTTAAAATGAGTATTGTATTTTTGTATTTATGCGACCATTTATGAATGATTGGTTTGCATAGACTTGATTTTTATTATGAAATTCATTTTTAAAGAAATCTTGTCTATAGTCAAGTCCCAAACTAATTTTTTTTGTAAGAAAGACATCCATTCCCCAAAGCATCGAATATCCATTTTTAGAATCTCTTGTTTCATTAAGTACTAAGAAAAATTCTTCAGAAAAATCATTACAATGCTTTTCTATTCGATTGATACGTTTTTGATAAATTTTAAATAAACCAAAGTGTAATCCCAAAACATGCCTTCCCATTCGAGACTTAAATATATAACTCGGCTCAAGACCAATTATAATATTCTTATGAATTAAATGATCCATAACAACCTCTTTATTAACTGCTTCAAAATTCAAAAAAGCATTTCTTTCAGCACTTATCTTCAAAATCCCTATTTTAAAATAAGTGGCTAAATGTTTTTCTTGTAAATAAGAGAATTCATAATGTCCAAAACTTTTTAAATCCAAACCCACATGCAAAGGGATTTTCTTAAAAAAGTCACATTCCTCCAAAGTATCTTTTTTAAGAGGCTCACTAAAATTCTCACTTTCTTGAGCACTTAGCTGAATAAACAAAAAGAATAATAGGCTTAAAATGAAGTATTTATTGTTTTTCATGAGTTCTGATTTTTACGTTATTACACGCAAAATATTTCTCATTTCTCATAACCTAAAGTGTATTCTGATAAACACCTTTTATAATCTGATAAAACAGCATTTATTAGACATAAAAAAAGCCAGCATCTGCTGGCTTCAAATTATTTATAAGACATTAATTATATTTTAGGTTGACTTAATTCAACGCTAAAAGCACTTAAAGATTCTCCTAAGGAGTTAATTTTTTCGCCTTCCATTGCCTTATCAAAATCAATGGCGTCAAATTTAACTGTCAAATCCTCAAAACTAGATTGAACCTCAGATAAAGCTTCATTTTTACCCTCGAAATCTTTAACTATATCTAATAGGTTAGCTAACAGTGCTTTTTGCTGCATTAAAAATTTAGACTCGTCCGTCATATCTTCAGTAATTACAATGTGCAAGCCTAACTTTAATCCTTCAATAAAGGCACCACAAGTAATCAATGTCAAAGTTTCAAATCTTTCATTTTCCACTAAAAAAACATCCATTTCTTCATACTTCTTATAAATTAAGTCAATCATTTTACCTTCTTCTGATTTTGCTGACTCAAACTGTTCCATAGTTTCCGCGTTAAAAACTGGAATAGACAAATCCTCAGAAAGCTGCTTAACTGTTAAAAAGTAATTAATCAATTCTTGATTCTGCTCATACGCTGATAAATAACCTAAATCTGCACCATAGACACCAAGATTAATACTTTTACTATCGTTATTATTATATGCATCTACATTAGAAACAGCATTGGTAAGACCTTCTTTAAATTTACTTTTATCAAAAGTATTTGCCGTCAAGAATTCCACAGGAGCTTTAATATGATTTACTAAAATCATATCGTACTTCCACTGAATAAGAGAGGCTGTTTCGTCAAGTCCTTCACTTTTATCTGAAGTTACACTTTCTTGAATTGGCTGCTCAGTATTTTCACAAGAAGTAAAACTAAAAAGTATTAGTATAAATGTAATTATTGAAAATCCTTTCATCATTATTTGTATTTTGTATTTGCTAAAGTAAGGCTTATTTCATTTTTCTTTACTAAATTAACAATACAAATCAATACTTTATCTTTAAATAAGATTAAATGAAAATTGCCGTTGACTTTGACGGGACAATTGTAGAGCACGCCTACCCCAAAATTGGAAAAGAAATGAGCTTTGCTTTTGCCACTTTAAAAGAATTGGAAAAACAAGGCCATAAACTTATTCTTTGGACTTATAGACATGGTCCTGAATTAGATGAAGCTGTAGAATATTGCAGAAAAAATGGAATTGAATTCTATGCAGTAAATCAATCTGACCCAGATGAATTATATGATGGCAATCAAATGAGTAGAAAATTAGATGCTGATGTCTTTATTGACGATCGAAATATAGGTGGATTCTTAGGATGGAGCCGTATCTGGCAGATGTTAAACCCACATTTATATGAAGAAGGACCATTTGTAAATCCAGAGGCTCATCATAATAGGGAAAACAAAAATCTATTAGACAAAATAAAAGATCTATTTTAAAAATGGATAATTCCTATTTATCAGAAAAAGAATTGGAAAAAATCAATTCAAAAAAAGGTTTGATCTATTATTTAAGATCAAAACACCGTAATCCAAAAAAAATAATTGAACTTTTAGATTATGAAAATGAGCTTCGGGCATTACAAGTAGAACTTAACAAAATGCAAAACTGGATAATTGCCAATAATAAAAGATTGGCAATTATCTTTGAAGGAAGGGATGCCGCTGGCAAGGGTGGAGCTATTCGGCGATTCATTCAGCACCTTAGCCCAAGGTCCTCAAATGTAATAGCTCTTCCTAAGCCATCTGATATTGAAGTTGGTCAATGGTATTTTCAACGCTATGTACCCCATCTTCCAAATGAAGGAGAAATTGCCTTTTTTGATAGAAGCTGGTACAATCGAGCAGTTGTAGAACCTGTTAATGGATTTTGCACTGAAGAAGAGTATCATTTATTCATGAAACAAGTAAATGCATTTGAAGAAATGCTTTATAGTGATGAAATAATGATGATTAAGTTTTGGTTCTCTATATCAAAAGAAGAACAAGAAAAACGTCTTAATGCAAGAAAAAATGATCCTTTAAAGCAATGGAAATTAGGTGCTGTTGACCTTAAAGCACAAAGCCTATGGGATGATTATACTAAATACAAAAGACTAATGTTTGAAAAAACGAATACTAACTTTAACCCTTGGGTAATTGTAAAGGCAAACAATAAAAAGAAAGCAAGAATACAAAGCATTAAGTATGTCTTAAATCAAGTACCCTATGAAAATAAAGATGAAAAAATAATAAAACCTAGTCGAAGTATTGTAGCTTCTTTTGATACCATAAAAAGAGAAATAGATAATTAACGTACTAACGTAATATTTCCTCTAGCAAAATCCTCTACTCCACTAGCATACTTTAAACCTAGAGTATATACAAACACATCAGCATCAAGAGGCTCACTATTATAAGCTCCATCCCAACCAATATTAATGTCTGAAGTTTCAAAAACCACTTCGCCCCAACGATTAAAAACTTTAAAATCAAGCTCAGCAATCTCCATACCTCTTAAATATAATACATCATTTTCCCCATCACCATTTGGAGAAAAAGCATTCGGTATATAGTAGCTGCTATATGGAAATACATCAAAGCTTTGAAGCGTACTATCTTGACAAGTATTTTCATCCACTATAACTAATTTGACCTCATAAGTTGCTGCCTCATTATATGATTTAAATGGGTTTTGATCTGTTGAATACTCTCCATCACCAAAATCCCAATACCATTGATTAACCGTTGACGAAAGATCAACAAATGAAATCTGGTCATTAACATAGATCGGATTATTATTAGGCGAAAAAAATGCTGCATCAGGCGAAGCGTATATAGAAATAGTATCCGTAAGTTCCAATACATCCTTACAACCATATTCATTAGTTACTTCTAAAGAAATACTATGCTCTCCTACTTGATTAAAAGTATAACTTGGATTCTCTTGCTGACTATTTCCATTACCAAAATCCCAATAAAATGTTGAGCTAGTACTGTATGTGCCTATGTTATTGCAATAAACTATTGTTGAATCGCATGCCCAATTTGTATCTATCTCAAAATCAGCTATGGGTTGCTGATATATTTGTAAAACCTTTGTCTCTGTGACATCACATTGATTCTCATCTATTACGGTTAGAGAAACTACATAAGCTCCATCTCCTAAATATGTATGTGAAGGATTTGCTTGCATATATGAGAAACCATCTCCCATATCCCAATAGTATTGCAAATTATTTCCCTGCAATACATTTACGTTGAAATCAATTATAGCATTCTCACAACTGTCTAAATAATTAATTTCAAACTCAGGTAGACCAATGCTATCTATCATATACATATTTATAAAGTTACAGCCATTAGCATCCTGAACGGTTACGGAATAGTACGCTGAATCCAATTGCTTAATAGTATCAACAAATAAGCCTGAATTAGCTTGACCATTTGACCAAGTAAAATCATATGGCGCTATTCCACCAACACCAGCAACACCAATCAGTCCATTATTGCCTCCACAATATTCATAAGATATTGTATCAAGATTTAGATTTAATGCAGGGGGTGAAGTCACATCAAAAGTATGCACCTTACTACATAAGTTAAAATCTGTAACACTAAGTGTATAAGATCCTGCCGAAAGACTAACTATAGTATCAGCACCTAATGCTGTACCACCAGACCAGCTATATACATAAGGAGATGTTCCCCCACTTGCTGTTACCCAAGCTTTGCCATTTTGTTCTCCAAAACAATTTAAGTGAATAGTATCCAGAATAGTGTTTAATTGCGCTTGTGGTTGATTAACATTAATTGTTTTTACAGCTGTACAATTATTTTGATCTGTTATGGTTGCACTATAAATACCTGCAGTAAGGTTAATTAATGTACTATCGTTTAAATTTTGACCACTAGACCATGTCCATGTATACATCTTAACTCCTCCTAGAGCATTTCCAAAAACTCGTCCACTAGAATCTCCATAACAGGACACATCAATGCTATCTAAGTCAATTTCTAGTGCTGCAGGTTCATTTATACTAACCCAATCACCAATCGTATCAGAACAACTATTTATAGCCTGAATAAAGTAATTTCCACCATTTAAATTATCAAAGACATTTGTTATCTGATTTGATCCACCATTTATAATGTATTCCTGTGCATCAAAAAGATTAGCATTAACTTCAATTTGACCATTCTGCTCACCATTACATAAAACATCGTCAGTTATAAAGGATAAATAGGCTGATTGATAATTAATTGGTGTATTCGCCCAATTGTTAGTTGTATCACATTCCAAAATTTTAATATTAGGAACATTGTTTAGTACCAAACCAGAATCATTTACATATACATATAAATCAAAGCTTGATTGAACAAAAACTTTTTGACTAAAGGTTTCACAATTTATTGTATCCACATTATTGCTGAATTTGACATCCTTAATCTTGCTACCTGATATTTTTGGATCACCATTATAAAAACTAATTGGAAAGCCTCCAGGCATTGTTGATATTCCTTGATTACAAATTGTCATAAAGACTTCTATACTATCATTACACATACTGCCAAGGGAATCAATATTAACAATAAGGTCTGATGCTGCAAGAGGCATTACGTTACCATTTCCATCATAGAGTGGGGATTGAGAAAGAAACATATTTAAGGCATCAATCTTTCCATGATCTTGTTGTTGGGCACATATAGTCATATCATCCTCTATGTTCACATTAAAAAAGGAATGCTGGTTCATAATTCTTCTGCTAGCAACCCATGGAATATTGGCACTACTAAAAGCTTTCATGTTACCGTTAGCTCCTCCGTTTGTATTTGCACACATACATAAAATATTAGCCTCACCATCCCCATTAACATCAACCACAGTTGGATAGTTAGTTCTAGTTGCATTCCCGCATGATTCT
Source organism: uncultured Saprospirales bacterium (assembly GCA_913050195.1). Lineage (GTDB taxonomy): Bacteria > Bacteroidota > Bacteroidia > Chitinophagales > CAJXBJ01 > CAJXBJ01. The sequence goes on along the minus strand of CAJXBJ010000003.1, from coordinate 29,931 downwards.
AACGCTTTAATCTGCCCTGTTTTTCCATCCATTACTCTTAAGTTCTGTTCATCGACATACACTACATCTGATGACCCATCATTATCAAAATCAAATACTGAAGCTGAAGTCATACCAGAAGGATCATTAACAGCTATTGACCACTTTAAGCTCAAATCATTTTCTAGAACAATAAATATATTTTTTCCTGCAACACCAATTTCAAGTTTGTTATCATTATCAAAATCTGCCACACTAGGGTGACCTCCCGCTGAGGTATTTGCGGATATCTTATATGGAGCCCCATTAATGGTTGCTTGCAATCGTGGATCCCAAACATAAATCCATCCACCTTGACCATTTACAATAATATCGAGCAATCCATCCCCATTAAAATCTGCCACACTTGTCATACCGTCTGCATCATTTGAAGAGATAATATTATCGGAAATTGAAGATACTAATGTCATGGTATTGGTAAATATATCTACTGAATACACCTCATTACCTGCAACATATTCCAAACCTTGACAATCTGTACAAAATCCATCTGGAAGGACATCTGCTGCAACTGGAAATGATGCAGATGTTGATACCCCCACATTATTTATAGCTAAATTTCCAGATTGTCCGTTAGGGGCCTGACAAATAAATGCTCCTGTTAAAGAATTGAATATCTGATTACCAACAATCACCTCAGGTATTCCATCGTAATTAAAATCTGCCAAAGAGGGCGACCAGGCTGTTCCATAGCCATTAGAATAGCCTATTGTAGGACTTATCCAAGATGAGCTAACTGTATCTGACCAAGACCAATTTGCTCCATCATATTCAAAACGCATTAACAATCTTGAACTAGTTACTAAATAAATTTCCGCATAACCATCATGGTCAACATCAGCAAAGGCTGGCGAATCATAAAAAGTGCTGATATGAGGTAAATTTAGAACATGTTCATTCTGGCCTGTTATGCCATTTACAATTATCATCCCATCATTAACTCCTCCAACTAAAACCGCTTCTGTCTCACCATCGTTATCAATATCACCGGCTACTATTGTTCTCCTATTTTCCATGCTCGTTGCATTTTGCCATAAAACTGGCACTTGAAACTGCACATTAGGAAAACTATCCACTACACACTGTTGATTTAATCCTCCACCCACAGGTTGGCAAATAAAACTGATATTACAGGAATTCTGCCCACAACAATCTGGATCATAACAATCAACCAAACCATCACCATCATCATCAATACAATTGTTACAAATCTCTTGCGCTTGTATTGATATTGAAAAAAGAAAAATTAATATAATATTGTATAACCGCATGCAACGAATATATGCATAAGGATTAGTTTATAAAATATAAGAGTGATGAATAAGCTTATTTTGCTGATGAAGCCATAAAAAGCGGCCCCAAAAGGAGCCGCTTATCATCGCAGATTAAGATTGCTTTGTTAATTTATAGTAAGTTTTTTTGAAATTATTTGATCTCCTGAACTAACATTTACAAAATATATACCTTGACTATGTTTACTTAAATCAAATTCTTTTTCAAAGACTTCCATATCAGAAATCACTTGCTCATAAATAATCTCTCCTAAAAGGTTTGTTATTTGCAATTTACTATCCTTGTCTTTCTCTGGATTGAAATAAATTGTAAATCTACCTTTCGTAGGATTTGGGAAGACCTTAATGTCTTTTTCAAGATATTCCTCTCCTTCCCCTAGTCCAACTAGCGCATTCACATTAATATAACAGGTTTTGGTAGTCTGATCTGCACCAAAATTATTAGTTACTGTTAAACTAACATCATAGCAACCTGGAGTGTTGTATTGAATGTTTGTTGGGTTTTTGACTGATGAAATTGGATTTGAACCATTTACAAAAATCCAGCTGTGGGTTGATGGAGTATTTTGAGATAAATCGTAAAAGTCTATCTTATCACCAACATTTATATTTTGTGCTGAAGCAATAAAATCTGCAATAGGTGCTGCTGTAGCTCCACCATTTTGGACTGATTTAGTTGTCCATGTCGCCAAAAACCCAGGAGCTTGATATGATTCATCAGATGTAAATTCAACCAACAAAGCGCCACTTGTGCCTATAATTTTCTTATATATTCCGAATCCTGATATAACATCAATTAAAGGGGCGCTAACAGTAGTACCATCATAAACTCTAATAAAGTCATAGTTAGCCTCAGTATCATATGAGATAAAAGTCAACTCTATTGTATCTGCCTGATTTGGCTGTATTAACCAATAACAATGGGTACTATCCAAATAATCTGCACCAACTCCACTACCATCATGAAAAGTTCCAACAGGAAGATTATAGCTTGTAATATCATTGCAATAGCCATGATTAACAATGCCATTGTTCGGTGTAGATGTTGTTGAATAGCTCAAATCAAATCCAGATTTGTTAATCAAATGATCTGAAGTAAAGTGAACAAGCATTTCCCCACCAGTAGACGTTACATTTGAAGGAATAGTGTTTCCTGACCATGATGCTAATAAGGGAGCATTTGTTGTATTCCCATCATACACCTTAATATAATCATACGAATTCTCAAGATCAATTTGATTCGCACTTAATGTAATAGAATAAACATTTGCAGGGCTAATTAACCATTTGCAGTCTGAATTTGGCGCGTAGTTACTTGAGGCACTTCCATCAACTATGCTTCCTTGTGGCGAAGTTAATGTCATTTGACCACTACAATATTGACCATTCCCACCTCCATTATTTACATTCGCATTGTAATTGGCTTCCCAACCACCTTTATTTATTAGATTATCAGAAGTAAAATGCACAAATAATGAAGAGCCACTTGAGCTTATGGTTGCAGGAATAGTGTTGCCCGTTAAAGAAGCAAGTAAGTTGGCATTAGCGTCTGTACCATCATACACCTTGACATAATCATAAGATTGCTCTAAATCAAAGCTACTAAAGTCCAGATCTATAGAGGTTGCACCGGATACTTGTATCAACCATTTACAGTCAGCATTAGGCTCATAATTATTGGCACCACTACCATCTGAAAAACTACCATTTGAAGATGACAGGTTAACTAAGCCTGAACAAGGCGTATTTGCACCACCTCCATTATTTCCAGAATTATTTTGTGTAGATGTCCAATTAGCTGCAAATCCATCCCAATTTTCAATATTATCAGATTCAAAGTGAATTAACATTGAGCCTCCCGTTGATATCAATGGCAATGTAGATGTCATAACTCCCGTATAAACTGCTAATAAAGGATCATTGGTACTATTACCATCATAAACTCGTATATAATCATAATCATTCTCGAGCTCTAACCAACTAAAGTCTAGTGTTATACTTGAAGCATTATTTGGTTGAATTAACCATTTGCAATCTGTGTTAGGCATATAATCATCCGTACCTGAACCATCCTCAAACACCCCATTTGCTGCAGTTAGGGTTGTTATTGCATTACAATAAGCACCATTAGCATTTCCGCTATTATTAGAGCTACTATTTGATGTATATTCAGCTTCAAAACCATAATCGGTATGTGAACCATTGGTCACAAAGCGAACAAGCATTTCTCCTCCTGAAACAACAGGTAAAGGCAAAGATGATGTATTATAACCATTAAATGACGCAATTACAGGAGAATTAAAACTATTGCCATCATGAATATATACAAAGTCATTACCTTTTAATTGAATATAGTTAAACTCTAAAGTAACTTGAGATGCTCCTGCAGGTTGAATCAACCATTCACAATTTGCATTGTTTTGATAATTTGTATTATTACCACTGCCATCATCAAAAACTGCATTAGCCGAACTAAACACTGTCTGTCCAGAACAAAAGTTAGGACTAGATCCACCGCTATTACTATTACCAGTATTACCTCCATTATTAGGTGTGTTTTGAGCTGTATAGTTTGCTTTCCAGCCAGATGCATTATTTAAATTATCTGATATAAAGTGGACTAATAAAGCTGATGTATTTTCATTAATTTGACTAGGAATAGTATTGCCAGTATATGAAGCAATCAATGGGTCCGAGGTACTACTCCCTTTATATATGTTTACAAAATCATAACTGTGTTCTAGATCAAATTCAGTAAAATTCAAACTAATATGCTGTGCTCCTACTGGCTGAATCAACCATTTACAATTTGAGTTTAACGCATAATCTGTTGACCCACTTCCATCATCAAAACTACCATTGGAATTGGTTAAAGTTGTTAAACCTGAACAGTAAGGCACAGCGTTATTATTTCCATTATTGTTTGTAAATTTTGCTGTATAATCAGCTTCCCAACCATCCATATTAACACTCGCGTTAGATGTAAACTGCACTAGCATTTTACCTCCAGTTGATGAAATTGTATTTCCAATAATTGAATTACCACTAAGCATTGCAATCATTGGCGCACTCACATTATCACCGTCATATACCTTTACAAAATCATTACCTGACTCAACATCCATCTGTGTAAATATCAAATCAATACTGCTAGCATTAGCTGGCTCTATTAACCACTTACAATTAGAGTAAGCATCATAATTAGCGCCATTGTCACTACCATCATTAATGGTTCCAGTTGCTGCTGTTATACTTTTTGTGCCTATACAATAAGGTCCTGGTGTTGAGGTATAATCAATTGCAAATCCATCATAACTTATTGCATTATCAGAAATAAAATGAAGCAAAACACTGCCTTGTGTTGCATTAATTGCACTTGGAATTGTATTACCTGAATATTCTCCAATTAAAGGTGCATTTATTGTTTCTCCGTCATACACTCTCAGCCTATCATAATTAAGTTCAGTATCAAATACCTTAGGATATAATGTTACAGATATGGCATTACTTGGCTTTATTAAAAACTTACAATCCAAGTTAAATCCATAAGAAATATTTGGTCCACTGCCATCACTAATTTGACCTTGTGATGCTGTAAATATCTGTGTTCCAAAACAATGATTTGCTGTTTGAGCTTTAATATCTTCATTAGAAAGCATCATTCCTAATGTTACCATTGCTAAAAGGATTAAATTATTTACTCGCTTACTCCAATGGATTTTTTTGTTAACATTTGTCGAAATTCTATTCATAACTCTTGATTTATTTTAATTTGCGATGAGCAAACCTATCTTTTAACCTAGCGAAATACTAGACAATTCTGACAAAGGCCTTTTTTAGAATGATGAAGACCTTTTATTTAGAGATAAGAATTAATGTGTACTTTTGAGATTATGAAAAAATGGATAATTACAGCAAGCCTTTTAATGGGCAGTCTAATTCTTAATGCACAAGTCAATGACGACTTTTCAGATGGCAACTTTACTTCTAACCCTTCTTGGTCTGGAGATAATTCTTCTTTTGAGGTGATTAATGGTGAATTACATTTAAATGCTCCGGCAACATCAGATATTGCCCACCTAAGCACCGCTTCAACATCAATGGCAAATTCAGAATGGGAGATTTATTTGCGTATGGAGTTTAATCCATCAAATAATAATCATGGTCGCTATTATGTCGTTTCCGACAATAGTGATTTAGAAGGCTCTCTTAATGGTTACTATATTAAAATGGGAGGATCTGATGATGAAGTATCTTTATACAGACAAGATGGTTATCAGGACATAGAGATTATTGATGGTCTTGATGGCCTAATTGATATGGACCCAGTTAATATCAGGGTTAAATTAAGCCGAGATAATTTAGGAAATTGGACCTTGTATGCAGATAATGCTGGTGGAACAAACTTTACTTTGCAAGGAAGCGCATTAGACAATACCCACTCATCAAGTCAATATTGTGGAGTATATGCAAAGTATTCTTCCTCAAGATCAACCCTATCTTATTTTGATGACGTTATTGGTGGAAGTTGTAATGCAACAACTAGTCCTACTGCAGATTTTGCAACATCAAATACAACTATAGCTCCTGGCACAAGCATTAATTTCACGGATCAGTCTTCTCAATGTCCGACATCATGGGCATGGACTTTTAGCGGCGCCAGTCCAAGTAGTTCTACAGATCAACACCCAACTGGAATTACTTACAGTAATCCAGGCACTTATAATGTGACTCTAACCTCAACCAACAGCTATGGAAATAACACAGAAACAAAAACAGGATATATTACTGTAGCTAACGGAGCTGCTCCTGTAGCCTCTTTCAATTCAAGTGCAGCTAATCCAACGATAAATACAACAATTAGCTTCACAGACTTATCCACAAACAGCCCTACAAGTTGGAATTGGAGTATTGCACCTTCAAGTTATAGTTTTATTAATGGAACGAATGCTAACTCACAAAATGTCGATATTGTATTTAGTTCTTCAGGTACTTACACCATTGATTTTACAGCAACTAATAGCTTTGGAAGTAATACTTCCAGTCAAATATACTTTGTGGATGACGCTCCATGTGATACATTAATGTTCTATGCAGTACCTGCGTACTCTATACAACCAGCCAACGTATCTAACTTTCAAATTGATAAAATTGATAATGATGGTCTGATAACACCTCAATATGTTTTAGCTGTAACTATTGATAATGTTACTGGAGGCCATGGTGGTTGGGCAGATGATCCAGATTTGTATATTGAATGGTTTGAAGGGAGTAGTACGCTTCCTGATTGGACTTCAAGTGTTATTGATAATGTTTTTACTGCCTCATGGCCTCACCCAGATGAGCCTATGCTTTTAAACATGGATTACACTATAAAAGTATGGGATCAAGACACGGGTTATGATGATTTACTTTCAGAATTTACCTTTAATGGTATTAGTGGACAAACCTCCTTTTCTGACGCTAATTCAAGTGTAACATTAACAACAGTTGGACAATCTTCAAATTGGTGGGAGCAAACGGATTGGGATGGGTCAAGCTACAATTCTTACCTAGCTTCAACATCTTGGTATTACCCAGCAGGACAAGCAGACAATTGGTTAATATTGGGACCTATTTCAGTACCTGCAGATGGAGCTGACTTAGAATGGATGCATAAATTGCGTAGCGATATTTATAGGGATGGATATACCGTATATACTTCAGAAGTAGGGCGGCAAATAAATCACTTTTTATCAGCAGGTTATGTCATTGCCGATTATATTGATAATTCCTATGTTACCGCAGGAGATACAATTTGGAAAAAACAAAGTGTTAACCTTGACGCTAATACTTATGGCAACAAAACCATATACCTTGGATTCCAGCATAATGCCGATGATATGTGGAATTTGTATATCGATGATATATTTTTAAAGGATTGTAATGGTGTAGTAACGGATATTACAAGTATAGCATCAAAAAATCAGCTTAAAGTATCCCCTAATCCGGCAAGTAGCTTTATTAAATTTGAACTTCCTGAATCTTTTAAAAATAACACTAGTAAAGTCAAAATATATGACTTGAGCGGGAAATTATTAAACCAATATATTGTTAATGGAAATTCTTTTGTAATTCAAAGAGAAGCATCAATACCAAATGGTCATTATATCATATGTATTGAGCAAAATGGAGAATTGTTAAGGACAAAAATTCAATTTAATTAATAGAATTATATTTCAGCCATAAGTTCTTCTAAGGACTTTTGCTCATTGCCTTCTTTCTCTTTAATATGTGACATAGCATATTCTGACAATGCAGTAATAGTCAAACTAGGATTAACACCTAAATTACAAGGTAATATAGATCCATCAAGGACATACATATTTGGATAGTTAAACACTCTAAACTTATCATCAACTACTCCATTATCAGGGCTATCCCCCATAGGCACACCACCCATTATATGGGCTGTTGTACTCATATTAAATAGAACTTCTGTAAATGCCATTTGAGGAACACCATTAACCTTCTTTGCAAAACGATTCATTACATCATATCCAGATTGAATAAAGGCCGGTACTCTATTATCATTCTTTAAACCTAAATGTCTCCATGGAAGTCGTTTATATACCATTTTCATAGAATTATCCATAGTCTGCATTACAACCAAAACAACGGAACGTTCAGCCCACTTTGAAGAACTGATTAATCTAAATACATCAAAAGGTTTAGTAATGAGATTAAATAATAGCTTCAATATTCTTATAGGAGCAGGACCTGGACCTGCCGCCAAGGTAGTAAAGGCCTTCATTGAATTTGAACCATTTGGGTAAGTACACACTTCTACGTGTGTTTTATCATCTGGGTAAAAACCAGTTGTTAATGAAATACCTTCATTTAATTTTTCATCTCTGCTAGTAATACCATACAATGCTTCTGAGTTAGTACGAAGGTTAAATCCTAATGTATCAGACAATTTACTTAAGGATGCATACTTGTACTTCTGCTTAAAAAGCAATTCAAGACTCCCTAATACACCTCCAGACACAACTAAACCTTTCGATTTAAATATTTTTCTACGACTTTTAAAGATAGAGGTAGATTTATGGGTATGAACAACATATTCGCCATTCACAAAATTTATTCTATCCACCATCGTTTCAACTTCAAATTGAGCACCAAACTTTTCTGCAAAATATAAGTAGTTTTTATCCAAGCTATTTTTTGCATTATAACGACAACCAACAATACAACCTGAGCATTCTGTACATCCTTTCCTTTTGGGACCAAGACCCTTAAAATATGGATCTATTTCCTTGTCCTTATCTCCGAAGTATACACCAACATCAACAGAACAAAATGACGCCTCTTTACCTAAATCTTGTGCTATTTCTTTAAGTACTTCATCTTTTCTAGTATAGCTAGGATTTGGCGTTGAGCCTAACATAAACTTAGCTTTATCATAAAAAGGCACAAGGACATCTTTCCAATTTTTAAAGTGCGACCATATAGGGTTATTAAAAAATTGATCGGGAGGAACAAGATGTGTATTCGCGTATACCAAACTACCTCCACCAAAACCTACTCCACTTGCAACAAGAACTTCATTTAAAAAAGTCATCTTAAAAATACCAAAGCAACGTAGCAGTGGTGCCCAAAAATGCTTTCTAAGATGCCAATTCGACTTAGGGAAATCATTTTTATTATAGCGCTTACCTTTTTCTATCACAAGCACCGAATAGCCTTTCTCTGCTAAACGCATCGCTGAAACCGCCCCCCCGAAACCCGAACCAACAATTATATAGTCGTAGGTCTTTGAGATTTTATTTGTTTTTAATTATCACACCAAAATTAACTGAAAGCCCTTGATAATCTAAGTAAGCATCTGGAGCATCTATATTAACCTGCATTAAATTATTGGTTAGTGGATCTATTGAGGTATAACTCCCTCTTAAATTAAGGTCCAACTCTGCGAGTAAATATTTACCACCTATTTTAATACCTAAGGTTTCTGTAACAAAAAATATAATATCGCCACCAAAGCTCCATCCAGAACCAAATTTATTATCAAATTCTATTTCTGAACTCGTAACAGTGACACTTTGATGATCTGAAATCAATTCATTCATGTTGCCCTTCATTAGCTTAGGGTTGAAATTTTTAAATCCAAGCCACCCGCCTTTTAACTCTAACTCTAATTTGTCTTTAGAAAGAGGTAATTTAATGATTGGATATACACCTATAGCAAGAGATAAAAATGGCCCAATTAGAGGAGTATTATCATCACTTAATGAAAGTGGAATTCCACCTAATGGCAGTTCTCCTCCCATGGACATGCCGCCAACATTATACAGTGACATAGAGAATGCCAATGAAAGATAATCCCCAAAACCAACACCTAAGTCGTGAAATGATAATGGTGCTATTGGGCTTGCGAAATAGCCATTTTTGGGATAGAAATAGCTCATAGATACTCCAAAAGATTGAGCATTAACAAAAAGCGATGAACTTATAAATACTACAATGACTAAAATCCAATTTCTCATAGAGATATATTTTAATGCACCTAAAATATACGGACTATTTTTCTTTAAAAAAATTATCTTAAAGGAATGGAAATAGCTGCTTTTGAAACCTACTATACCGGATCACACAAAACTTGGCTTGATGGTTTAAAAAATAATTCAAGGCATAATATTGATTTATATACCTTAAAAGGAAAGTATTGGAAATGGCGAATGGAGGCAGGCGTAATTACACTAATACAGCAAATTAATAATAAAAATAGCCCTGACCTTATTATTGCTTCGGACATGTGTAATGTTGCTCTATTGAAAGCTTTACTTCCAGAAAATTGGAGAAACATACCAATCCTATTGTACTTTCACGAAAATCAATTGGTCTATCCTAAAAGTCCAAAAGATACAGATGCCTTATTTAAAAGAGAAAATCATTATGCCTTTATAAACTATACTTCAGCACTATGTTCAAACTACTGCTTATTCAATTCAAAGTTCAATATGGAAAGTTTTTTAAAAAGCTTACCTATTTTTTTAAAGGCCTTTCCAGATCACAGGAATATGTATAGTCTTAAATCAATTACTGAAAAATCAGCAGTACTGCCTTTGGGTTTAGACTTAAAGAAGCTTGATAATTTCAAAAAAGGAAAAGCAAAAAAAACAAGACTATTATGGAATCATCGTTGGGAATCAGATAAAAACCCAGAAGCTTTTGTAAAGCTCTGTTTAAACTTAGAAGCTGAAAACTTAGACTTCGAAGTTATAATAGTTGGTGAAGAATTTAAAGCGGGGAAAGAAGTTTTTACAGTACTTTATGAAAAAATAAATAACAAGATAGTTCATTTAGGTTTTGCTAAAAACTTTAAAACTTACGCAGAGCTGATACATAGCTGTCACATACTACCCGTTTGTTCCAATCAAGATTTCTTTGGTATTAGTATTGCTGAAGCTATACATTGTGACGTTTATGCTTTTCTACCAAAACGCCTAAGCTATCCTGAATTATTTTCTAATCATGCCGTACTCTATGAGACTGATGATGAGCTATTTGAATTATGTAGAGACTTTATTTTAAATCCACGAACTATAGCGAATTCAACAAAAAATTCTATTCTAGAATATGATTGGACTAATCAGATTGATCTATACGACAATACCTTTGAAAAATTTGTATCTTACTAAAGCTTTATTCTAGATATGTATACGGGTAGAATTGTAGATATTAAAAAAGAAACGTTTGATACTAATCAATTTATTATTGAATTGTTGGGTGTAAAACAATTTGAATTTAATCCAGGACAATTTGTAAGCTTTCAATTACCAATTCACGAAAACCCCAAAAAAGCATTAAGGCATTACTCTATTGCTTCCTCCCCTTTTGAAAATAAGCTCAAGTTTATCATCAATAAAGTAGAGGGTGGCCTTGGCACAAGCTTTCTTTTTGAAAAAGCCAAAATTGGAACGGAGTTTCCAATCTTAGGTCCGGTGGGAAAATTTATTCTTCCTGAAATAATTGACCGCGATTTAGTCATGATAAGCACAGGCACTGGAGTTGCCCCTTTTAGATCAATGCTTAATTATATTTATGAAAAGAAAATTCCACACAAAAAAATTCACCTAATCTTTGGCTCTAAGAAAAAAGAGAATTTACTTTATCATGATGAATTTAAAGCTATGGCAAAAAAGCAAGAGAGTTTAGAATATCATGTAGCACTCTCAAGAGAAAACTTTAATGGTTTTCAGGGTTATGTTCATAGTATTTATCGTGATTTATACAGAAATAGGCAAAATGCTCATTTCTATTTATGCGGATTTAAGCAAATGATTATGGATGCTCGCTCTTGGCTACAAGAGAATAACTATAATCGGAATTATATACATTTTGAAATTTATGATTAAAATAAAAACGTTATGACAAAACATCTATTAACCTTATTTACTATACTATTCATGCATAATGCACAGTCTCAAATTTCTGTTACAGTGAATCATCTTATGAACATAGGTGATGTTATACATGAAGCAACAGATACCATACCAGCAATAAATACTCCTGGGGATTCAGGAGCAAATATAATTTGGGATTTTTCTAGTCTTGTAATGCAAGAGTTAGACACAACCGTTTTTATAGATCCTTCTGGCACTCCAGATGCTGCAGATTATCCAACAGCAAATTTATGCATTGATGATGATGGTGATTACACCTACATTGAAAAGTTAAACACGGGAATTTCCGTTTTGGGAGATGACAATGCTGGTTTTGAAAAAATGTTAGTATTACCTCTTCCATTAAGCTATGGAATGAATCATAACTCCACGCCTATTGTGATGATGGATACTACTATGTTTAACAACATGATTGATCCTATGACAGTTCAAATGCTTACTGGTGGACAAATACAATCTATTGACTCTATACAAATAAGTGCTTCCTACATGCAAAACTTCAACGTAAATGCTCATGGAACACTTCAGATACCAAGTGGGTCATATGATGCTTTGCGTGTTAAAGTAACTGCTAAAACACAACAAAAACTTTATGCATATTATAATAATGCATGGCAGCCAATGCCTGCACCGATTTCTCAGATGTTTTTTGGCTCGCCTAGTCCTTTAATGGAAGAAAAAGATGTTAGTTACCAATGGTGGACTAACCAAAGCCATATAAAGTTTATCGCTATGTATATGGAGGTTGACTCTGCTGATATAGCAAAAGATATAACCTTTAACGTAGATGAAGACACTAGTTCATCTTCATCTATTAAAAAGATCGAAGCAAACTTTAGCCTTTATCCGAATCCCTCTGAAAGTATTCTTAAATTAGATTTGAGAGAATTATCAGGGCAACTTATTTCATATAATATATATGCATATAATGGTGCATTAATGGGATTAGGATATTTAGAGCAAAACCAGGAAATTGATGTACATTCTCTTCCGATTGGGCAATACATATTAGAATTAAACAATGGGATTGTAAGTATGCAAAAGACCTTTGTTAAAAATTAGTTTAAAGCTCATATTATATTTAAAAAGCAGATATTAATATCTGCTTTTTTTATTGTATAAATCTTGACTTTTCTGATTCATTGGGAATACGACATTCTGTTCTTTTTCCCATAATTTTGTATCGGTTTTGCGCTATAATATCATAAATCTTATCTGATATTATTGTCGGAAAAAAACCTCCTAAAAATGCTAATATATTAAAGCTCAAACTAAGGGACTTAAATATCATTAAGACAGCCTTAGATTTTTTATAAACCCTTCCGCTAGAATAATAGTATATGGTATTTAAAGCTTTGGGATTTTCATTCATATTGGTCAGAAACATTTTAGCTTTTGAAGACTGTAATGGACAAAAAAGAATATCCTTGTCTTTATTATTCTTCAGCACGAAATTGACCGTGGCATTACAGTAATTGCAAACACCATCAAAAAAAACAATTTTACTTTTTTCAAGCATAGCTTTATAAAACAAAGTCCCTTGCAATTCTTCGATTTACAAGGGACTTTGAAACTTTCTTAGTAGCGGGGGCAGGACTTGAACCTACGGCCTTCGGGTTATGAGCCCGACGAGCTACCAACTGCTCCACCCCGCAATGTGTAGCAAAAGTAATCTCTTTCCTTATTTTTTCCAAATTTATAACTTAAAAATGCACAATGATTATATCTAGCGTTTAATGAAAACAATTACTAGCTTTGTAGACAGCAATATGACTAGTCAAATATTTAAATCTGGATATGTAAATATCATTGGTCGTCCAAATGTTGGGAAAAGCACATTACTAAATGCTTTTTTAAATAGAAAAATGGCCATAGTTACAAATAAAGCTCAAACTACTAGGCATCGAATATTGGGCATTCTTAACAAAGAAAACTTACAAATTGTATTTTCTGATACTCCAGGTATAATTAAACCAGCCTATGCGCTTCATAAGCGTATGATGGGAATGGTTAAGGAAGCTTTGGAGGATGCTGACATTCTTTTAATCATGACAGATATTAGCGAATCTCCTGATATCCTTAACGATTATCGAGCATTGCAAAAAGCAATTAGACGCATCAAAGATGATCAGTTAAGTGCCTTTTTATTGATTAATAAGATTGATTTAGTTAAAAAGCCTAGTCAACTTGATGCTCTTTTTGAGGCATGGGACATTACTCTAGAAAGTTTAGGCCTAAGTAATGTACCTATATTACCCATCTCAGCAGAGACAAAAGATAATGTTGATAGTCTTTTAAAACAAATCACTAAAGCAATTCCAGAAGGCCCAGCTTTCTTTCCTACTGATATTACAACTGATCGAATGGAATCTTTTTTCATATCAGAAATAATACGTGAAAAAATATTTCAAAATTTTCAACAAGAAATACCTTATTCTTGCGAAGTTGCTATTATAGCAACTGAAGAAGAAGAGAGAATTTATCGAATTGATGCTGAAATTATCGTAAGTCGTAAATCTCATCAACCAATAATTGTAGGGAATAAAGGCAAAGGCATAAAGGAAATAGGTATATTATCAAGAAAAGAGCTAGAAAACTTTCTAGGGAAAAAAGTATTTTTGCAGTTAAGGGTTAAGACTAGAGAGAATTGGAAAGATCGAGACCTCTTTTTAAATCAATACGGATATAGAAAATAATGGCAGGCGTTGTTGCAATAATAGGAAGACCAAATGTTGGTAAATCTACTTTTTTTAATCGTTTATTAGGTACCCGCAAGGCTATAGTGGATGATCAGAGTGGTATTACTCGTGATCGGATTTATGGAACCTCTGATTGGAACGGTAAAGAATTTTCTGTAATTGATACGGGAGGTCTTGTTGAGAACTCTTCTGATATTTTTGAAAAAGAGATTAAAAACCAGGTACATATTGCAATTGGTGAAGCAGATGTATTACTTTTTATGATGGATGTATCTACAGGTATTACAGACCTTGATGCCGAAGTAGCTGACCTACTTAGAAAACAAAACAAACCAGTTCTGACCATAGTTAACAAAGTAGATAATTATTATAGAGATTTAGATGCTAATGAATTTTATTCATTGGGGCTAGGTGAATTGTATAAAATATCTGCTATTAGTGGAAGCGGAACTGGGGAACTATTAGATGCGCTAGTTGGTCACTTAGAGGAAATTGATGATTTGGAAGATGACGACGATTTACCTAAGTTCACTATAATTGGTAGACCAAATGTCGGTAAGTCATCATTTCTAAATGCTCTTTTAGGAGAGGAAAGGAATATTGTAACTGATATTGCAGGCACTACTAGGGATACTATCAATTCTAAATACAATTTCTATGGCAAAGAGTTTATTCTAGTTGATACAGCAGGCATACGTAGAAAATCTAAGGTATATGAAGATGTAGAATTTTACTCAGTAATGCGTGCAGTTAAAGCCATTGAAGAGGCTAATGTATGCTTCTTATTAATTGATGCTATCCAAGGATTTGAAGCTCAAGATGTTAATATTTTCAACTTAGCCCAAAAAAGAAAAAAAGGCATTATTATATTAGTTAACAAATGGGATCTTGTAGAAAAAGATCATAAAAGTGTTGAGGCTTATTCTAAAGAAATAAAAGAACGTATTGCGCCTTTTACGGATGTCCCTATCTTATATATATCCGCATTAACGAAGCAACGAATATTTAAAGCCGTTGAAAAAGGTCTGGATGTTTATGAAAATATGTTCCGAACAGTAGGCACAAGTAAGCTCAATGATTTACTTCAGAAAGTTATGGAAAAGCAACCACCTCCATCACACAAAGGAAAATATATCAAGATTAAATATGTTACGCAAATTAAAGGCAAGTTCCCAGCCTTCGCTTTTTTCACTAACTTCCCCCAGTACATTAAAGAATCCTATATACGATTCTTAGAAAATAAGATTAGAGAAAATTTTGATTTTGAAGGGGTTCCATTAACTTTATGGTTTAGGAAGAAATAATTTTTTAAGGAAAACATGACTAAAAACGTATACATATTAACATGCCTTATCTGTGGATTAATATTGGCATCGTGTGGAGAAAACACACAAAACAAAGACAAAGTACCGACCGTTACTCTTGAAGAAGTTTTAGATGAAGTAGAAAATGAGCTTATAGATAGTGCATCAACAAAAGCTATCGATAGTTCGTCAGTTGAATCAAACAATAAAACAATTGCAGAAAAGGTTGGTTGTCAAGTAAAAGGAGGATCTTGCCTAGCAAATCACTCATGTTGCATTCCTAAGGATTAAAGTTGAATTAATAATCCAAAAAACATAAACATTTGTAAACAATGTTTAAGTTTTTAATCTAATTCTTGCTAACTGACACATTCAATATATCTAGTGCCTTAACATATGCGGGATTAGTTTTATTGAATACCTCAAAAAAGGCATTAGCACCCCAACACTGTTGTGCAATCTTTGCATTTATACTTCCACTTATCCAATCCTTTGACTTTTGCCAATCAAGGGTTTTAAAATTAACTTTTTCCTGAATGAGATATTTTTTAAAACTTCTCAGAATTACCGTTGATTCTGAAATAGATTCTGAAAAATCTATGGCATTTGCATATTTATCAAGAAGATTTTTTCTATGTTTTGACACATAATTATATGAAAACTTATCTATCAATCTTTTTCTTCTTAACTCTCTATATAAACTAGTACTTCCTGTAGTATCGATGGATACAAAATAGTCTGGAACTATGCCACCACCGCCGTACACAACTTTTCCACCGGGCGTCACAAATCGAATACTATCGTTTAACTTAATACTATCTTTAGAATACACTTCTCCACTCAGAAATCGATTATAATATTCTTGATAATATGCATTGCGCCCATTGTCATATGGCTTTTGAATACATCGACCAAGTGGAGTATAATATCTAGCCACTGTTAATCTCAAAGCTGAACTATCATTAAACACATATTGTTCTTGCACTAAGCCTTTACCAAAAGTTCGACGCCCAACAATGCTACCTCGATCCCAATCTTGAATTGCACCAGCTAAAATTTCACTCGCTGAGGCAGCACCTTCATCAACTAAGACAACTAAATCCCCATTTTCAAAACCACCTTTTTCAGTAGCTCTATATTCGCGTTTTTGCTGTTGTACACCTTCGGTGTAAACAATCATCTTATCACCTCCTAAAAACTCGTCAACTATCTGTACGGCAACACCTAAATACCCCCCAGAGTTATTCATAAGGTCCAGAACAAGATGTTGCATACCTTCTTGTTTAAGGGCATAAAGTGCTTTTTTAAACTCATTAAAAGTCTCACGACTAAAGCGGGATATTTTAATATACCCAACATTTGAATTAATCATGTAGTGAGCATCTACACTATAAATTGGTATCTTATCTCTAGTAATATTGAAATCTATCAACTTTGACTCCCCAAATCTTTTAATACTAACTTTCACAATAGTTCCTCGAGTGCCCCTAAGCATTTTCATAACATCATTATCCGTAACACCCACACCGGCCACCAAACTATCATCCACCATAATAATTTTATCCCCAGACATTAAGCCCAGCTTTTCCGATGGACCACCATTAATTGCATTTACTACTAAAATTGTATCATTTAAAATTGAAAAAACAATTCCAATGCCATCAAAAGCGCCTTGCATATTTTCTAAAGATGATAAAAATTCATCCTTAGGCACATATACAGAATGCGGATCTAAATCTTTTAAAAAATTCTTAATAACACTTTGTGTCATCTTTTTATGATCTATAGTATCGACATAACGATGTTTAACATAATCAAGTACTTCACGAATTTTATCATAGTCTCTAAAGGAAGCTTGATTAGAGTAGTTATTAGCACCTCCACTATTCATATTTAAGCCTAGAAAATAGCCTAATAAAAGTGTTATAGCTAGAATAATAACGTAAAATGCTTTTTTGTTTTGCACAGCTTCAAATAATGTAGTCGATCAAAGATAATTGCAATTTTATACTAATCGCAATTTTAAAGCATTGGAAATTCACTAATTTTAAATAAAAACAGCTAATGACATTTAGAAAAATCACTGAAGAGGCTTCTAATTATCGATACTTGGAAAAAATGGATACTAGAGAACTGCTTCAAAACATAAACGAAGAGGATAAAAGTGTACCTATTTCAATAAGTAAAGTAATTAATAGCATAGAGAAAGTAGTAGATATTGCCACAGACCATCTATTAGCAGGCGGCCGCTTATTTTATATTGGAGCTGGGACTAGTGGAAGATTGGGAATTGTAGATGCCTCAGAATGCCCACCAACTTTTGGTGTAGAGCATGGTTTAATTGTAGGTTTAATGGCTGGAGGAGATAAAGCAATTCGTAAAGCTGTTGAATTTGCTGAAGATGATTCAATGGGGGGATGGAAAGACTTAAATAAATATAATATAAATATCAAGGATGTTGTGGTTGGCATTGCCGCTTCTGGAACAACACCTTATGTAGTTGGTGCGTTAGAAGCCTGCAATAAAGCTGGAATCACGACAGCAAGTATTTGCTGTAATCCTGGAAGCCCCCTTGATAAGGTTGCCAAATATCCAATAGCCTGTGCAGTGGGACCAGAATTTGTTACAGGTTCAACTAGAATGAAATCAGGCACTGCTCAGAAATTAATTTTAAATATGATATCGACCTCAGTAATGATAAAAATAGGAAGAGTAAAAGATAATCGTATGGTTGACATGCAGTTGTCAAATAATAAATTAGTAGACAGGGGCACAAAAATGGTGATGACGAGCCTAAATTTGACCTATGAAGAAGCCAAAAATGCCTTGTTAACACATGGAAGTGTTCGAAAAGCTATTGAATCCTATAAATAAGTTCATACATTTATATTTATAATGCATAACATAGAACCATATTACCACTGGAGGGACTATTACATAGCATCTGAAGATGAATTTTCACCATTCTATAATACTGATTATGATGAATTTAGATATTCAACCAAAATTTACAATTACTATATTCATCCTCAATGGGATAGCATAGAATCCTCTACCCTTTTTTTAAAGGTATTATTTGTTGATTATTCGGCAGGTAGCTGTGTTATAGAACTAATTGGTGAATGGAATGACTGCTTGCATAATGACATTATGTTATTAAAACAAAACATAGCGGATAGTCTAATTTTTGAAAAGGTTAATAAGTTCATAATAATTGGAGAAAATATTTTAAATTTTCATGGCTCTGATGATTGCTATTACGAAGAATGGGCTAATGAATGCGAAGATGGTTGGGTTGCCTTAATTAATTTTAGAGAACACGTTATAGAAGAAATGAAGGCTTGTAATATTAATACATTCTTTCATTTAAATACAGATTTAAATAATATTTTCTGGCAGCAATTCACGCCTTCAAACCTATGCAACTATATTAAAGATATAGTTGAATTAAATAAGCATAATTTGCTGATTAACAATATTTAATCAAGATTCTTAAAAATGGAATTTTTGCTTTGAAATTCTGGAACCAGAACTTTCATTTGCTTTACTATTTGCATATTTTCTTGATTCTCAAAACTGTGAATCAAATCTTTAATCTGTTCATTAATTAATTCAAATTCATAAGAACGAACTTTAGCTATCATGATTTTTTCATGATGCGTAGGCAGGGTATTTTCAGCTTGACTTAATAGCTCTTCATACAACTTTTCGCCATCTCTTAATCCCGTGAATTTAATCTTAATATCTTTATCAAGTTCAAGACCTGAAAGCTCAATCATTTTCTTTGCCAAGTCAATAATCTTTACAGATGTACCCATATCAAATATAAATATCTCACCACCATTACCCATTGCACCTGCTTCAAGAACTAATTGACAAGCCTCAGGAATTGTCATAAAGAAACGTGTAACATCTGGATGTGTCACAGTAACTGGACCACCATTCATTATTTGTTTTCTAAATAAAGGAATCACTGAACCATTTGATCCTAATACATTTCCAAATCGAGTAGTTACAAAGGCAGTTTGGTGCCTTAATGAATCTTGAAAAGCATTTAAGGATTGAACATATATCTCTGCTATACGCTTTGAGGCACCCATAACATTAGTTGGGTTGACAGCTTTATCTGTAGATATCAAGACAAATTTATCAACTTCAAACTTCACAGATAAATCTGCAACATTTTTTGTTCCAAGAACATTTGTCAAAATAGCCTCAGATGGATTACTTTCCATCAGTGGCACATGCTTATAGGCAGAAGCATGAAATACAATATCTGGCTTAAATGTGCTAAACACATTAAGCATACGATCCATATTTCGCACATCACCAATAACAACCTCGTAATCCTGAAATGGAACATAGTTGCCTCTAAGCTCAATATCTAAATCATAAATTGCAGATTCTGCCTGATCCAACATAATAAGCCTATCTGGATTAAAGAAAAGAATTTGGCGAACCAATTCTGAACCAATTGAACCCGCTGCGCCTGTAACTAAGACACATTTGCCTTTAATATCCTTATTAATAAGGGTCTTATCTAAATGAATAGGCTCCCTTCCTAAAAGATCTTCAATTTTAATCTGACGAATTTGGTTAAAACTTAATTCACCATTAATCCACTTTTGCATTGGCGGCACATTAAGCACTTTTACCTTGGACCTCAAACAATCATTAATTAATGATTTTTTAGTTTGACTATTGATTTTATCTTTAGAAAAAATTAATAAATTAATTTTTTTATCCTCCATTATTTCAAATAAATCATCTGAAGTATGATAAACGTTCACACCCTCTAGTTTCATTCGAGCCATGTATGAATTCTCATCTATAAAGCCAACCACTTTATACTTTACTTCACGATCTCTTTCCAAAGTTCTTTTTGTTACAATTCCTTCCTGACCAGCCCCATAAATTAAAACATTTGACCTTTCCTTTTGGACATTCATAAGTTCAAGATATAAGACCTTAATAAAGATTCTAAAACCGGTTAGAAAGAAAATACAAAAGACATAGTCAATAATTATAATCGAATGCGGTATAATGAAGACATCTCTAAAGCCAAAACTAATTAGATTAGCCAACAAAAAACAAATAGAACCTATTGATACCGTCAAAAATATACGAAGTGCATCTTCCGTACTTGTATGCAGTATAACACCTGAATAACTCCTAAAGACTACAAAAGTCAATGTTCTAAAGCCCAAAACCAAGGGGATTGCTAACCATAATTGCTCCTGGCTTGATTGTGGGATTTGAAAATTAAAACGGAGTAAATAAGCTAGATAGATAACAAAAGTACATATGATTAAATCAACCATAAAAATACTCCCTCTAGACAAACTCCCACCTTTAAAAAACAGCTTTAACATAAATCAATACAAATTTACGAAATATCTAAGGGAGCTTGTGCTCATAATTACTTATTACCCTATAAATCATAAATGCGTGTAAAGTATAGGCTAATATTTCTATAGCTAAATAAGCAAGTAAAAAATCTAAAATAGAAAGATCAGGGAGAAACAAGAGCAGTAATATCAGAATAAAGTATATACATTGCCATAGACTACTCATTTTTATATTATCTAAGGCAGGAAAAATCAAGCTTAATGGAGAGATTACAAATTTTAGTGCTATTGAAAAAACAAGTATACTAGCAAATGCACCAGCATCTCTGTAGAATTCACCATAAACCAATACAAATAAATATTCTCCAAAGAAATACATAATTACTATACCCAAAGCCCCCATTAACACCAATTTAAATACCAAATTAGAAATGAAAGATTTTATCGAAATTGATTTATTCTTTGACTCTGTTATCTTCTGAAAAAGAACCTGAGACACAGACATAGAGATAAGTGCTAAAGGAAAACCCAATACTTGCATACATAAACCAAGATTAGAGGTTACGGATTCATCATAGAGTTTATTTACAAATATAACTGGTAACATTAAACTCGCTACATTTAAAAGAGCTGGCAACGTATTATACAAAGGATATGCTTTATACTCAATTGCTCTAAACCACATTTCTTTCAAAGAACAATATCTGACGCTAAGCTGATTATTAATAGATTGTTTAATTGCCATAAGAAGCCATGCTAAACGAGCTAAAAGATCACCCCAAATAAGCGTGTTTTGAAAACCAATATGAATAAATGAAACCCAAAAAGTAGACTCTGAAACTTTATGCACTACCTTATTAATCGATGAAGCACTAAATGCCTTTTTTCTAATCAGCCAATAATTAAAAATATTGCACATAGAAATCAAAAAAGCTCCTACTGGAACCCAATACAAAACAGATGAATAATTATCAGGAATATTAAGTGTAAGTGTTATGGCATTATTAAAGAAATAAATAACACCCAATAACAATAAGTTAATAAATGTACTTATTAGCATAGAGAGGCATAATAAATTACTGGCTTCTTTATCCTCTTTTGGCAACACTATCGCCAATGGATATCTAAGTGCTGCGGCAATTGAAATAATTGACATTAAGCGAAAAAAAACCTCAAATACTGCATACTCTTCAACAGTAATCCAGCGACGCAAAAATGGACTCAGGATTACTGGCACACATTGAGCAATAGCTGTCCCAGTAACTAAAGTAAATACGTTTTTTATAAATTCAGACTGAGACTTTTCCTTAAAACTCATTTTAAGCCTCTTGGTAAATACGCTCAATGATCTCCACTACTTTCATGCCTTCTAGAGCATTTGTTGATATCATTGAACGCCCTTTAATTACATTAATAACGTTTTCTATAACATAATGATGGTTTGCTGCACTTCCTTTATATTCACCATAATCATTTGGAGGGTTGGCCGGGGGCAATTCTGGCATTTCATAATCTTCAATAAGACAATGGCTAACCTTGTCCATATATTGACCGCTAACTTTAACACTGCCTTTTTCACCAATAATTGCAATACTACTTTCCATATTAGCCCCGTAAATAGACGTCGAAAAGTTAATTGAACCTATACCACCATTAACAAAATCAAAACTAACCACTCCTGAATCATCAAATTCGGTACTTTCTTTATGCGTGAAATTTGCCATACGTGAACGAATGTTATTGATATCCCCAAATAGCCAATACATAATATCTACAAAATGGCTAAACTGTGTAAACAAAACACCTCCATCCATATCTTTGGTGCCTTTCCAATCACTTTTACTATAATACCTATCATCTCTATTCCAATAACAATTTAATTGAACCATAAATATTTCTCCCAATCGATTTTCATCCAATAAACTCTTTAGCCAAACAGAGGTTGGACTGTAGCGATTCTGCTTTACACAAAAAACATGCTTTGACACTTGTAACGCCTTATAAATTACAGCTTCACAACCCTGCTTACTTAAACCCATTGGTTTCTCAACTACAACATTCGCTTTACGCTCTAACGCATCTTTAGCCTGCTCACTATGTAAACCATTAGGCGTACAAATATTTATTACATCAATATCCAAATCTGACATCAACAAAGCTTCATAGTTTTCATATGCTTTGAGATCTTCACGATCCTTAATATCTTCTAACTTACTAGAGTCATTATCAACAACAGCTACTAATTCAGCCTCTTCATGTCCTTCAATCATGGCTGCGTGCCTTTTGCCAATATGACCATATCCTACTACTGCAAATTTTACTTTTTCCATTGCTATTTACCTATAATCTTAAATTCTGTTCTTCGATTTAACTGACGCCCTTCCTCAGTTTCATTAGTTGCTATTGGTCTATCAAAGCCATAGCCCTTTGAAACCATTCGCTTTTTATCGATGCCTTTATCTAGTAAATACTGAACCACAGATTTTGCTCTATTTAAAGACAATCGTTTATTATATGATTTACTTCCCTTGTTATCGGTATGACCTGAAACTTCTATTTTAAGGTTGGTGTTGTTAATAAGTAGTTCATATAATCTATTTAGCTCAGTAAATGACTCCTCTCTCAAACTGGCTTGATCAAAGTCAAAGAAAATGTTTTTAAGCACAATGCTACTGCCAAGTTCTATACGTTTAAGTAAAATATCCTTTTTCACCCTCTCAAATCCCTCTGAGGCTTCAATTTTAAAGTTCTCAGAGTGAAATAAATATCCTGGCGAACTGACAGCTATACCATAATCTCCACCTGATGGCAGAAACAACATATATGCGCCATCTGTCGCATTTGTATTAATGGCTTCAATCATTATAGAATTAATATTATTGACTAGCTCAAGCTTAGAAACCAAAGGTCTTTTAGTCTTAAAATCTAAAACACGTCCCTCCAAAACTAACATATTTTGACTAGTATCTAGTTTAGGCGCCTCCTCCACTGGAGGTATAAATACTTCTTTTTCTTTAAAAGAAACTTCATATAAATCATGACAACAATGTTCTTCATTAATAAAAAAAGCACCCTCTCTATTAGTTGCTAAAAACCCTCCACTACTATCTTCCTTTAGAATATAAAACAATTCATCATTGGGCGTATTTATAGGCCTACCCAAATTTTTAGGATGCCTATAAAATTCATTTTCTGTGTCATAAACCGTTTCAAAAACATCTAAACCACCTAAACCAGGATGCCAATCAGAGCTAAAGTAAAGACGTTTATTTAGCTTACTAAAATATGGACTAAGTTCATTTCCAGGAGAATTTATGGATGCACCTAAATTTCTTGCCTTTTTAGGGCGACCAGAAACATTTAAGTCAGCTGACCATAAATCCATTTGCCCATAACCACCTGGCCTATCAGATGCAAAAATTAAACAGGGCTCATTATCTGAATTTTCAGCTAAAGCTAATTGTGTATTATTAAACCCAGGAGCATTTACACTTTCCGGCAACTTTTCAATATTTTCAAATTGACCTTCATCATTAATATCCGCCATATAAACAGCACACTGTAAACTGGATGCACTAGCACTTTTACAACGAGTAAAATAGGCAAGCTTACCGTCCTGTCTCACAACATAATTGCCAATATGATATTTTTCATCATTTAAATTAGATTGATACCCTTCATCTATTAACCAAACACCATCCTCCTTATATGCTTTAAATATTTTAAAGTTATTTTTTTCAAGTTCTTCATTTGACTCAATCTGACCTTCCGATACGCGCAAACTTGAAAAATAAAGTGCTGAGTCTGATATATAAAATGGACTTAGCTCTGAATATGAAGTATTAACATCTAACCCAAGATTAGAAATAGCATAATTAGCTTCATGTTCTTTTAAAATTATTGAAGTATCCAAAGCCTCTACCTCATGAACTGCTTTTTTGTACCAGAAATCTGTCTTCACTTGATATCCAGCAATAAAAGCTTCATAATAACCTTTTGCTTTTTTGTATCGCCCTTTTGTTTTTGAAATATCTGCCATCCATATATAGCTAAGTGGATATCTCCCTTTTTCATCATTCTTAATAATATAATCATACATTATCATTGCCTCGTCATATTGAAAATACAAACGGCAAGCTTCTGCATAGTTATACGACAGTTCTAATCGGGAAGAATCCTTATCTATAATCATTTTATAGTGCTGAATAGCATTATAAAAGTCACCTTGTGAGAGTGCAACATCACCCATTTTTTTATACTCCTTTATAAGCTGAGCATTCGTACTAGCATAAAGAAAAAAGAAAAGAAGGAAAAAAAGATGGCCTTTCATCATGCAAATTAGGATTCGAAGATATTGATATTTTTTAAAATAAGCTTTCAATTAAAAAAGCTTTTTAAGCATTTAGAAGTATTTTTACGTCTTATGCCTCACATCTTGCGTTTCGTATGTGTATGTATTGCTGTACAAGCCTCTTGGTTTCTTAGTGGACAAGTAGATTTTACATCAAATTTTCAATCGGGCTGCAAGCCTTTTCTTGTACAGTTTCAAAACAACTCAGCTGTCGGAGGTGCCCAAGGCACCTATTTATGGGATTTTGGAGATGGCACATTTAGTAATTTAGAAAATCCAATTAAGATTTATCCTAATCCGGGCAAATATGATATAAAGCTCGTTGTAAATGGGGTAAATGGACAATTTTCAGATAGCCTTACCAAAATTGAATTTATAGAAGCATTCCAACTACCAACTGCAAACTTTAGCATTACTTCGGACACTAGAGGATGTTATCCTTTAAATATCTCAATTCAAGACCAATCCATTCCTCAAAGCAGTCCAATAAATTATTGGCTATGGGATTTTGGTAATGGACAATCGTCTCAATCTCAAAATCCTTTAGCAACATATTCTACTTCAACAAGCACGATGATTTCCTTGTATATCTCAGATCAAAATAATTGTACAGGAGATACTGTATTACCCATTGATGTTTTTGTTTCTACAAATCAACCCACGGCTTCATTTAATGCTGACTCTATTTTTGGATGTAGCCCCCCACATCCTGTTAATTTCATTAATAACTCAACTGGAGATGGTCCGCTAAATTTTATCTGGGATTTTGGGGATGGTGATACTTCCTTTTTAGAGAACACCTATCATGTTTATAATGCATTTGATACTTTTTTAGCTAAACTTACTGTAACTGACACCTTTAACTGTAGCAAGCAAATAGGAAAATATATCACTGTAAGAGAAGTTCAAACAAACTTTTCAATTGACACGCCTGATTATTGTGACTTAAGCTCCATTAAATTTAATGATGAGTCAAGTACTTTTGCTATTGAATGGCTTTGGAAATTTGGTGATGGCGATAGTTCAAGTGTTCAAAACATTAATCACACTTACAGTGATGAAGGTAGCTATGAAGTGCTTCTTAGAGCCATAGATGCACAAGGTTGTATTGGTTATATTAAGGACACTATTGAAATAATCAAAGTACCAAAGGCCTATTTTGACACCACAACCATTTATAGCTGTATAGCTCCATATCAGCATGCTTTTTCGAGCCAATCAATTAATGCAGTTCAATTTGACTGGAATTTTGGAGACGGATATAGCAGCCAACAAGAAAATCCTTTTCATACTTATTCAATGCCTGGTTATTATGATGTTAGCCTAACTATCACAGATAGTAATAATTGCTCCCATAATATCACGGAGGAATCAAAAGTTATTATTGAACTTCTTCAAGTAGATTTTGATATAGATACTACTCCATATTGTTCACCTTCATTTATTTTTGTAGACAAAACAATACCAAACCCTAAAAGCTGGTACTGGAAATTTGGTGATGGAGACACTTCTACTTTTAATGCACCAACACATACATACATAGATACTGGGAGTTATTTAATTGAATTAAAAGTAACAGGCGAATTCTGCTCAGATAGCGTATATGAGTATTTTCATCTTACCGATACTCCAAAACTTTACTCATTATTTACAGCGGATTCTTTGCATGCATGCTCAGCACCTTTTACAGTTAACTTTACAGATTATTCAAAAAATGCAGTAACATGGCTATGGGATTTTGGAGATGGAAGTTCTTCAACAGAACAAAACCCTAGTCATGTTTTTGTAGAGTCAGGAAGTTACACAATTCGCTTAAGTATAAGCGACTCATTGGGCTGCACTGACATGTATACACTGAGAGACTTAATCATAGTAGAACAAGGTTTTAATCCGTTTAGCTTGCACTATTCTTGTAATTTACCATATCAAGTCAGGCTAGAAGACAATAACTACGATGGAACAAGTTGGCAATGGAGTTTTGGTGATGGCCAATTTTCAAATCAACAGTCTCCGTCACATAATTATGCCATCGATGGCAATTATAACATATCCTTAAACGTCTATAATAATCTGAATGGATGTTCTTATGAGTTTAATGACAGTATTGAAATACGGGATGTCAATTTAGATTATCAGGTCTCCGATAATCAGATTTGTGTTTATGAAAAAGCAGATTTTGTTAATAACTCAACAGGCATAGACACATGTATATGGTTATTCGGCGACGGATCAATTGACACAATTATTGAAAAAAGACATTTATATGAGGGGCCAGGTTTTTATACAGTTCAAATGATTGGCTGGAACAACTCATGTAGAGATACTTTAACAAAGTCAAATTTTGTTGAAGTATTAGGCCCTATGAGTAATTTTGACTTTGATATAGACTGTGCCAATCCCTTAACTGTTAACTTTAACAATACCTCAATAATTGCACAAACGTACCAATGGGACTTTGGAGATGGTTCTGGTTCAACGACACAACACCCTAGTCATGACTATACTTCACAGGGGGTATATACTGTATTTTTATATACAAACAATTTTGCAACTGGCTGTCAAGATACAATCACAAAAAATGTATACATGGATCCACCTATTGCTGATTTTGGAGCTACCACGCATCAATGTTATGGGGATACTGTAACATTCATTGACTTTTCTCCATTTGCAGAAGATTGGCATTGGGATTTTGGAGATGGCTCAGTTAGCAATGTAAAAGACCCAAAACACTTCTATGAAGTACCCGATACATATACTGTCACCTTAATTATAACAGTAAATGAAGTCTGTCATGACACAATAACCAAAACAAACTATGTCAAAGTAAAGGCCCCTAAAAGTGAATTTGAATTTCAAGGTGATTGTGATTCAATCAAAAAGTTCAGATTTACTAATCTAAGTAAAGGTGCTGATACATATCAATGGGATTTTGGAGATGGCCAAACATCGTCTATTGAGGATCCTATGCATCATTATGCAAGCGAAGGAACCTATGTAGTTAACCTAACAACTAATAATAGCCTTAGTGGCTGTCAGCACATTTTTTTCGATACTGTATTCGTCCGAGAACTTAAATCTGATTTCTATCTTAAAGATAGCACCTTTTGTTTTGGAAATAATATTCAATTTTATGATTCGTCAATGTATGCCTCAGATCACCTATGGTATTTTGGTGATGGGGACACCTCTCACAGAAAAAACCCACAACATTATTATGATAGCTTAGGAGTGTTTGATGTCAAGCTAGTCGTATCAAATGAGTTTGGCTGCCAAGATTCTATAATTAAGTCAAATTATTTAGAACTATTGGGTCCTAAAAGTTTTTTTGAGGATAGCTTTGATTGTGTGGATTTTTACACTGTGCATCTCAATGATAAATCTGAAAGTGCGGATGCATGGCTATGGTATTTTGGCGATGGCATAAACTCCCTAGATACAAACACAAGCCATAAATACACTAGCATAAAAGCTTATACCATTGACTTACAAACAGTTAATTACTCAACTGGATGTGCTCATATATACTCGAAAAGAATTCAACTCAATATTCCAAAGGCTGATTATATATTTTCAGATTCTGTTGTATGTGAATATGAAGAAGTGTTTTTTGAAGATAAAAGCAGCTTTCCATCTAGCTGGACATGGGACCTATCTGATACTACAATTATAGGAATTCCAAATCCTGAATATGCATATCGAAATTCTGGAGTTTATAATCACTCTTTACATTATACCGATATCAATGGCTGCTCTGACTCTTTATTTCATCCATCGTCAATACATGTTAATCCAATTCCTTTAGTTGACTTCACTTTAGATACAAATATTGGGTGTGTTCCATTTGAAGTTCAATTTAATGATAATACAGTTTCAGATACAGCTTTAATGTCATGGCTATGGACATTCACAACATCTGATAATTCTACTGATCAAAACCCCATCTTTAAATTCAAAAATAAAGGAAGTTATGATATTACACTCTCTGTGAGCAATGCTAAAGGATGTGGAAATCAACTAACAAAAGAAGATATCATTCTTATAACTCGACCAAACACTGCCTTCACCACTAAGGAGTCAACTTTAGCCTACTGCTTAGGCGATACAGTAAATTTTGAGCAAAATAATTTAACCTATAATGACAATCTGAACTCTACTTACTTTTGGGATTTTAGAGACTCAAGTAATTCAAGCATAGCGGAACCAACAAAAGTATACGAAAACAGTAATATCTATAGTGTATTTTTAATTGCAACCGATAGTAATACTTGTTCTGACACTACCATGACCAACATCAATATCCAAATAGTAGATGCAAGTTTCTATACAAATGACACCACATACAAAAGCTGCCCACCATTATTTATCAACTTTGGAGACTCCTCAATAAGCTATATTGATTATTGGGAATGGGACTTTGGTGATAATACTGGAAAAGCTTATCAATCGA
>CAJXBJ010000002.1 GCA_913050195.1 uncultured Saprospirales bacterium | reverse complement strand
GCTATAGCCAGGATGTCCGAAGGTTGCCGGCTTATTTCCCTCAAAAACAAAATGTCCAGTCCATGCGAAACCATAACCAATAATTGGTATTAGTAACAAGTACCACGGGTTAGTTACAATACCTAAATACAAGGGTATGCCGATTAGAAGCGTGCCAACTATATGTAGCACCCTACAGGTTGTATCTCTATGCTGAGATAAGTAAAATAAATAAAATTCGTTAAATGATTTAAATTCTTTTTTCATAATAGAACTTTTGTAGTTACCTACGTTTAATTAATGCTAAAATTAAGCAAATGACCGTTAGTCCTAATGAAAGGTAAAACTCTAATCCAATATTTTGGTTAAACAGGGCATTATAGCTAAGTGCTCCAGTTATGCCTCCAAGTATTGGACCTATGACAGGAATCCATGAATAACTCCAATCAGAAGATCCTTTTCCTGTGATTGGTAAAATAAAATGTGCAATTCTAGGGCCAAAATCTCTAGCTGGATTAATTGCATAGCCTGTTGTGCCACCAAGGCATAAGCCAATAACCAATACAAGTAAGCCCACAATTACAGGGTTAAGTCCTTTAGTAAATTCATTGGCTCCAATCGCCATAATAAGAAATACCAAAATAAATGTCCCCATAACTTCACTGACCAAATTTGAAAAAGTATTTCGAATCGCAGGTCCTGTAGCAAAGACAGCTAATTTTAACTCACTATCTTTTGTTTTTGACCAATGTGGTAGATAATGTACATAGCATGCACTTGCACCCAAAAATGCTCCTATAAACTGAGCAAGAATATAGGGTAGAACTTTATTTGTTTCAAAGCTCCCTGCAGCCCATAAACCCAATGTTACAGCTGGATTTATATGAGCCCCACTAATTCGTCCTACAGCATATATGGCCATAGTTACTGCCAAGCCCCATGCCAAAGTAATAACTAACCAATTTGATCCTTCTGATTTGGAATCTTTTAATAAGGTGCCTGCAACAACTCCACATCCTAAATAAATCAGAATGAATGTTCCAACAATTTCACCTATAAATTCTGTCATGGCACAAATATATAAGATTTAAAATTTATGCGAAAGTAATCATAGCCTTCATGTATTCACGGACCTTATGTACTTCAATATTTTTTTTGGATTCATCCCAGTTTAAAAGCTGTTGGGCTATGGCAGCTAATATTTCTATATTACAATCAATAGATTCTGGATAAAAAAGAGTCCTGGAAGTTCGCTGACTAAGGAAATCAATAAGATTATGGGTGCTTTCATTTTTTATGCAATATTCAAGTTCACTAACGATGAGTGCTGCATCATCTGACTTTTTGCAATTGTTTATAATCTTTATGCTTTCACTGCCATATCGCTGCCATAAATATTTGGCCCAATTCTTATTTATGCCTTTTTCTTTAAGTTTGTCTATAATAGTGATTGGGTTGTCTATTGCTCCTATGAGTTTACAGTTTTTAGTATTGCCTTTCTTTAATTTTAATCGATTTGCTTTTTGAATATAGTTTAAGGTGCGCTCTGCCATTTTTCGATAGGCTGTTAATTTACCGCCAGCAATAGTAAATAAGCCAGATTTTGACTCAAATATTTCATCCTTTCTAGATATTTCAGAAGGTGATTTCCCTTTTTCATTAATTAATGGTCTTAGACCTGCCCATGTTGAAACAATATCTGTTGTTTTGATTTCTGCTTTTGGAAACATATGATTCAAGCCATTTAATATGTAATCAACATCTTTTTGGTTTACTTGAGGGTTTTTGATATCCCCTTCATAAGTAGTATCAGTTGTGCCAATATATAGTTTTTCTTCCCTTGGTATAGCAAATATCATACGACCATCGTTTAGCTCGAAGTAACAGGCATGTTCGAGCTTTAGCTTTTTACTATCTATTACAAGATGAATTCCTTTAGTTAGAAAAAGTTGTTTATTATTAAGCGAATCATCTTTTTCTCTAACTTTATCAACCCATGGACCTGCTGCATTTACAAAAGCATTAGCTTTTATTGATATTTTTTTACCATTAAGTTGATCAACACATTCAACTGCACATATTTTTTTATTGCTGTAGATGAATTTATCTGCTTTCACATAATTCATGGCCACGGTACCCTTATTTGCAGCTGTTTTAAGTACAGCTAGGCATAGTCTAGCATCATCAGTTCGGTATTCTGCGTATATACCTCCACCAATGACTACATCCTTGTTTAAATCGTCCTGTATTTCTAATATTTCTTTTTTACTAAGCATGCGTTTTTTATCATCTCCTTTAACACCTGCAAGAACATCATATACCCAAAGGGCTAATGATGTAGTAAATTTACCTAAGCTGCCACCCTTAATCATTGGTAGTAATAGCTTTTCTGGATGAACGAGGTGTGGTGCATTTTTATGTGCGATAGCCCTTTCTCGTCCTGTTTCCATTACTAGTTTTAACTCTAATTGTTTTAGATAGCGCAACCCTCCATGAATAAGTTTTGTTGAACGAGAGCTAGTTCCAGCAGCAAAGTCCTGCATTTCTATTAAAGCTACTTTCATCCCACGCTGTGCGGCCTCTAAAGCTACACCGGCACCAGTAATGCCTCCACCAATAATAAGTAGGTCAAACTTTTCATGGTTTAGGATTTTTAAGTTTTCTTCTCTTTCTAGCGCATTTAAACAATTAGGCATTATATCAATTTATCGTGTGTTTTTAGTTGCTCCAATTCATAGAACGTTTAACAGCCTTTTGCCAATTGGCATATAATCGGTTTATTTGCTCACTGTTATATTCGGGATCAAAAATTCTATTTATTTGTCTTATACTTTTAATGTCGCTTTTTTTCCAGACACCGACTTTTATACCAGCTAAATATGCTGCACCCATAGCTGTGGTTTCAATTATATTTGGTCTTTCTACGTCAACATTAAGTATGTTTGACTGAAATTGCATTAAGTAATTGTTTGCACAAGCACCCCCATCTACCTGCAGCTTGCTTAAGGATATTTGGGCATCTTCTTCCATTGCTAGCAAGACATCTTTAGTTTGATAGGCAAGAGACTCTAAGGTGGCTTTTGTAATGTGGGCTTTGCCCGTATCTCTAGTTAAGCCAAAGATAGCACCTCTAGCATACATGTCCCAATATGGTGACCCTAAGCCTGCAAAAGCAGGTACAACATAAACATCAGAATCTCCCTCGATACTTTTAGCAAGGTTTTCACTTTCTGGAGCAGAAGAAAATAATTCCAGGCCATCTCTCAACCATTGAATAGCCGCCCCAGCAATGAAAATGCTTCCTTCCAAGGCATAAGTGACTTTTCCGTCTAAACCCCATGCAATTGTAGTTAAAAGTCCATTTTTGCTATTAACAAGTTTTTCTCCTGTATTCATTAGCATAAAGCACCCTGTACCATATGTGTTTTTTGCCATTCCTGGTTCAAAGCATGCTTGACCAAAAAGTGCAGCTTGCTGGTCTCCAGCTACTCCTCCAATCGGTATTTTACAGCCATTATGTATGAATGTGCCAAAGTCATCAGAAGATGCTTTAACTGTAGGAAGCATTGAGCAAGGAATATTAAGTGTATTACACATTTTTTCATCCCATTCCAGCTTTTGGATATTATATATTAAGGTTCTGGATGCATTAGAATAGTCTGTGGCATGCACTTGACCCTTTGTGAGTTTCCATATGAGCCAGGTATCTATTGTGCCAAACAATAAGTCTCCATTTTCAGCGGCCTCTTGAGCTCCATCCACATTTTTTAATATCCAATGAATCTTAGTTCCTGAAAAATAGCTGTCTAATACCAATCCAGTGTTTTCTCTAACA
Organism: uncultured Saprospirales bacterium; assembly: GCA_913050195.1. Taxonomy (GTDB): domain Bacteria; phylum Bacteroidota; class Bacteroidia; order Chitinophagales; family CAJXBJ01; genus CAJXBJ01. The sequence continues at coordinate 71,968 of CAJXBJ010000002.1, read as the reverse complement.
TAGTCAGTGTAGCCATCCTCTCTTAATTGCTCGCAAATACCGGCGGTCCGTTTATCCTGCCATACAATAGCATTGTAAATAGCTTTACCATTATTTTTATTCCAAACTACTGTGGTTTCTCTTTGATTGGTAATGCCAATTCCTTTGATGTTTTTAGCATGAATGTTATGGTCTCCTATAAGAGTTTCAAAAACAGACCATTGGCTTTCCCAGATTTCATTTGGGTCATGTTCTACCCAGCCTGACTTTGGGTATATCTGTGTGAATTCCTTTTGCGCTATCCCTATGATGTTTCCATTTAAGTCAAAAGCAATGGCTCTTGAGCTACTTGTTCCTTGATCCAGAGCAATAATACAGTCCATGTTAAATCTTAATTTTAATAATCAGATAAATATAGTTAAATTCAACAGAAATACTTCTAGTATGTTAGAGAAAGAAATGGTTTGGAAAACAAAGGATGGTTTGAGTTTAAAAGGTCGTTATTGGTCTTGTGAGGGTCAGGTTTTAATGAGGCTTCTAATTATTCATGGATTGGGTGAGCATTGTGGTCGATATGGACATGTGGCTCAATATTTTAATGCTAAAGGCGTTGAGGTATTTGCTTTTGATCAAAGAGGGCATGGGCTTTCCGAAGGGAAACGAGGTTTTTCTCCAACTCACGCCCACTTACTAGAAGATTTAAGAGTAGTTAAAAATAGCATAGAAAAAGAAGATGGTATCCCTTTGTTTCTTTATGGACATAGTTTTGGAGGTAATGTGTTAAGTGCTTATTTAATGGAGTATGGCGTTTCTGATATTTGTGGTGCTATTATTTCAGCTGCTTGGTTTAAGTTGGCCTTTGAACCACCAAAATTTGAAGTAACATTAGGCAGGTTGATGAATAAAATATGGCCTGCCTTTAGTCAGTCTAATCAGCTTAAAATCGAAGATCTCACTTATGATGAAAAAGTAAATAAAGCATATGCCGAGGATCCCTTAGTCCATGACCAAATCACTGCGGCTCTTTTTGTGAATGCCTATGCAGCAGGATTAAATAATATGCATAAAGGTCAGCTCTTGAAAGTACCAAGTCTTATTATTCATGGCGAAGATGACCCTATTATAAGCCAAGATGGAAGTAAGGCCCTTTATGAAAGTGCAAAAAAATCTACACTTAAGATATGGGAAAAGACAAAGCATGAGCCCCATAATGATTTAAGAAAGAATGAGGTTTTAGAGTATAACTTTCAATGGATGGAAAGTATTGCTCAAAAATAGTATTACAAATATTAAATTTACGTCTAGTGAAAGTTGGTGCAGCCATAAAACAAATAGAATGCTTCAAAAGGGGTGTGGGGATGATGGGTTATGGCTTGCATTCCCATATTGTCGAAGGTCAAAAGACCCCATTAAAAGTGCGTACATTCTTTATTCAAAATGACCTAAATACTAAAAGGTTAATTTGGGTTACGCCAGAAATTTTATCAGCATCGCAAGCTATAAAGCGAGGTGTTTTGAATCTTTTGCATCAAAGCGCCCCCAGCTTAAATATTAAGGATTGTGAGTTGATGATATCAGCAACACATACGCATAGTGGGCCAGGTGGATATTTTGATTATGCAATTTATAATATGACTATAAGTGGTTTTAATCCAGAAATATATGACTCTATAGTTAAAGCTATAGTTTATTCAATAATTGATGCATATAATGCATTAGAGAAATGTGAGGCTCACCTTTATGAATCCTCCTTTAATAACTCTATTAAGGTCGCCTTTAATCGTTCAATAGAAGCATATAATCAAAATCCAGAAATAAAGTCATTAGACTATAATCAAAGACATTTAGCGGTAAATAGAAGTATGAAGCTTATTGAGTTTTCAGGCAAAAAGAAAATTGGTTGTATTAATTGGTTTGGAGTGCATACTACAAGTGTTGGTAATGATTTGATGAATATTTGTTTTGATAATAAAGGCTATGCTGCGCAGGCGCTTGAAACATGGAAATCAGAAATAGGATCTGAGAATTATATTTCTGCTTTTGCGCAAGAAGCGTCTGGAGATGTTAGTCCTAACTATGTTTGGGATTCAAAGCGCAATCGTATGCGTGGGGGAGATGTTGATGATTATAAAAATGCCGAATCTAATGGAAATTCTCAATTTGAACTGGTAAAAGAAATTCTGAACAATGAGAATAAAGGTTATTTCTTGAAAGACGATTTAGATTCTATGCTTTGTTATGTTGATTTTACTAAAGTAAAGGTGGATCCAAAGTTTAGTAACGGTTTGGAAAATTGTAGAACTGGTCCAGCAGCTATGGGTTTGGCCTTTTTTATGGGAGCTACAGATGGAATGGGAATTCCACAATTTCTCAAGCCAATAATTGGGGGTGTTATTGGCATTGCCTCTTTTATAGAAGGAATTGTTAGTCTTTTTGATGTAAAAACTAAAGCAAGGCGTAAATTAAAAAAGTCTACTCATGGTAAAAAGAAGGTATTTATTGAAACCTCTGAGGGTCGTATACTTTGTGGAGATACACGTAGGTATGGCTTAGCAATAGCAATAGATGAGACCACCAAATATATGAAGCGTCAGCTTAAATCGGGAGGTATGCATGAATTGCCATGGACTCCAGATGTGCTTCCTGTGCAAATACATGTTTTGGGAGAGGTTGCTATACTTGGTGTTCCAGCAGAAATTACAACTATAGCTGGCCAGCGTTTACGTCAAACTGTCTTAAATATTCTGTCCTCAAGGGGAATAAAAGACGTGATTATTTCTTCATATAGTAATGCATATGCTGGGTATATTACAACTAATGAAGAGTATAGTGTTCAGGCATATGAGGGAGGTCACACCTTGTTTGGGCAATGGACCTTGGCGGCTTATCAAACCATTTTTGAAAAAATGGCCAGGGCAATGTTAATTCCAGAGGAAGAACGCACTATCGCCGAAGCTACAGAGCCTTTTGAATTTAAGCCTAGTACGATTGAATCACGGACATACGGTAAGTTTTAATCCTTTGATATTTACAATAAATGTGTAGTGTGTAAAAGCCATTGGCTAGCTTTGATTTATCTATGAAAATAAGTCCATTTTGAACATTTACTATTTTTACTAATTGACCTAAATGGTTATATGCCTTTACATCAGCCAGCTCATCCAATTCCATTGAAATACGAACTGAGCTAAAATCTTCTTCTATAGATATGTTTTTGGTGTAATCTTGGATATTAAGATAGTCTCCAATAGTATAGGTTGCTTCCCAACCATCATATCTATTGTTCTCATCTGTTTCAAAGTGTAATAGCATGAAATTGGAAGTTGAAGTAATTGTATAAGGTACACTTTGTCCACTTAAACTAATTATTAGATTGTCATTTTCTGTTCTCCCATCATAAATATGTAAAAAGTCTCTATTTTTTTCAATATCAAAATAATTAAAGTCTAGCGCAATCTCTTTTCCAGGATCAGCCTCAATTAGCCAAAAACATGATGTGTTATTATTATAGTTAAAGTTTTCACTCCCGTCTTCAAATGTATCGATTTGATTTGTATACATTAAAGTATCATTACAATAATCAGGTGGGAGGTAGAAACTCTCATACTCAAATTCCCATCCATCAGATTTTGTACTAGCATCAGAGGTGAAATGTACAAGTACTTCACCACTACTACTTTGTATAAGTACATTTTGTACACTGCCTGTAAAACTACCTAATAATGGATCTGAAGTGGAGCTGCCATCATACACATGAACCCAATCATTATTTTGTTCTAATTCTATATAGTCAAAGTCTAGCTCAAGGTAAATAGCACCAGGTGGAGCTATAAGCCATGAGCAATTAGAGTTATTTTCATAGAGGTTAACACCACTACCATCTTCAACGAGACCTTGTGATGCACTTAAATTAGTAGTGCCACTACAATAAGGATTAGATGTTGAATAATTTGCGCTATAGTCTAAATCCCAGCCCAAATCTGTTGATGCATTATCTGATGTAAAATGTAAAAGAACTTCTCCATTGGTGCTTTGAATTAAGCTAGGGAAGCTGCTTCCACTCAAACTATAGAGTAAATTAGAAGAGGTTGAATTACCATCATAAATATTTAAGAAATCATATCCACTTTCTGTTTGAAAATAATTTAAATTAAGATCTATTGATGTTGCTCCAGGAGGAGATATAAGCCAATAGCAATCTGAATTATTTGCATAGTCTATATTATTTGGGCTACCATCTGAAATATTTCCAATAGCACCATATAAATTTGTAGTTCCACTACAGTAAGTATTTGTATTTGAGGAATAGCTAGCACTCCATCCATAATTGTTGATGTAATTATCACTAGTAAATCTTAAGTATAAACTAGGTCCACTAGACTGAATAATAGGAGGTAGGGTGTTCCCACTATAAGTGCCAATTAAGTTTGCACTTGCACTTGCGCCATCATATATTTTTAATTCATCATAGTATTGTTCAGTGTTAAAGTAATTAAAAGATAGCTGAATATTAGCAGCATTAGTTGGCTGAATAAGCCAGTTACAATAGGTGTTACTGCTATATATATCAGAACTGCTGCTGCCATCCGTAAATGATCCTGAAGCATTGGTTAAAGTATTGGTCCCTGAACAATATTGTGTTTGTGTGGTTGTGTAGTATGTAGCACTCCATCCATCAGCCTCTACCATATTGTCGCTTTCAAAAGTTATGAAAAGTGCACCACTGCTTGAGTTAATTGTCGGAGGTATGTTTGTGCCACTATATGTGCCTAATAGAGGTGCGAGACTATTTTGTCCATCATAAATATTTACCTCATCGAAGCCGCTTTCTGTATTAAAGCTTGTAAAGTTAAGATGTATTATCTTATTAGTTCCAGGACTAATTAACCAATTGCATTGTGTGTTTGATAAATAGTTATTTACTCCACTTCCGTCATCAAAACTTCCAGTCGTATTATATAATGTTTGTGTGCCATTGCAATAAGAGCTAGGAGTAGATGTGGAGGTATAATTAGCGGTCCAACCTGGATCTGGATAAGAACTATTTGTGCTAAAGTGGATGAGCATTGTTCCACCCGTGGAAATAACACTTCCAATAGGCGGATTAGGGGTACTTCCATCATAAGTTGCAAGAATTGGATCCCAAACGGAATTACCATCATAAACCTTTACAAAGTCAGCACCACTTAGGTCCATAAAAGTAAATGAAAGAGTAATGCTAGTGGCATTACTTGGTTGAATAATCCACTTACAGTCAGAATTATTCATGTAGTCAGAGGTGCCACTGCCATCTTCAAAAGTTCCTGTGCTCTGATTTAGATAGGTGGTTCCAGAACAATATTGACCATTCAGATCTATCGAAAATAATACGATGGAAAAAAGTATAAAAAAACAGATATGTTTATTACTGCTCACTAGGTAAATTTAATTAAAAAAATACATCTCGTTTTATTAATTTTAAGCAATGTCAATAGGGTATAAGCCATATTTAATAGGGATTGCAGGAGGAAGTAGCTCAGGAAAAACATCATTTTTGAATCAATTAGTAGAATTGATGCCAGAGAATTCAATAAGTGTTATATCGCAAGATAATTACTACTTTCCTAAAGAGCAGCAATCATTGGATGAAAATGGAAAACATAATTTTGATCTTCCAACCTCTATTGATAGAACTTCTTTTCACACGGATATAAATCAGCTATTACAGGGTAAGGAGGTTCGTAAAAAAGAGTATACATTCAATAATCCTAATGCTGTCCCTAGGGAAATAATAACTCCGGCAAGTCCTGTGGTTCTGGTTGAGGGGCTGTTTGTCTTTTATTACAAAGAAGTGCTAGAGTCCTTAGATTTGCGAGTTTTTATTGAAGCAGATGAAAATGTTAAGTTAAAACGTAGATTAAAAAGGGATTTTGAGGAAAGGGGATACTCAGAGGAAAGTGTCCTTTATCAATGGAGTAATCATGTTGTGCCAGCTTATGAAAACTTTTTATTACCATTTAGGCATTTAGCAGATATTATAATAATGAATAATTACTCATACCAAGAGAGCTTAAATATTCTTGCTTACTATTTGAAATCTAAGGTTAAAAATGTTCTTCAGGAATAAAGAATATAAGATTGTCATTGGTTCTTTTTAAATCTTTTTCCCATTCACCTTGGGTATTAATTGTTCTTAAAGTGTAATTTATTTCTTGTAAAAGTTGATATATATTGGCGAAATTTTGTGACGTTATTTCAATTGCCAATATGGGTCTATACTTTTTTATGCATTTTATACCACCTTCAATAATTTTCAATTCGTGGCCCTCGGTATCAATTTTAATTAGGTCTATAGACCTTAGTTTTTGGTCTTTGCTGAATTCATCTAAGGTTGTGGTTTTTATAGGTCTATCCGTTTCTTCTGTGCTTAAAGAAGACATGCCCCAGTTATCACTTTTATGCTCATTAAGAAATGCATTTCCTGTTTTGTTGCTCAAAGCTACCGGCTGAATTTGTATGCTATTTAGTTCTGTATTTAGTTTTAAATGTTCTTCAAGTCGGGCTCTGTTTTTATGGTCTGGTTCAAAAGCAATGATATTTACGTCGTGCTTATGTGCACTTAAAAGAGAATAATAACCAATATTAGCACCTATGTCAATTATATAATTACCAGGTTTTATTAAACTAAGCCATGCATTTAGATGATTTCGTTCAGTATAGTATTCACCTAAATAATATATCTGTGATTGAATCCAATCCTGTAAATCAAGCTTCCATTTTAATCCCTGACGACTAACCTGCTTTTCGCCTCTTAGCAGACCAAGAGGTGATAGCAGTGTATCGCGTAGGCCAAAATAATGAGGCTTAGCTAAATCGAGCTTAAATAATATTCGAAATAAAGCCCTTAGGATACCCATTAAGTATTAATTTAAAAGGGTAATACTTCCTTGCTTGGATTCTATTTGTCCATTATAATATGTAACAAGGATTTTATATCGGTAGCTAGTATTTGCATTAGTTTTTCCATTGAAAGAACCATCCCAAAGCTCATTCTTATCCTGAGTCTCAAAAACAAGTTCTCCAAATCTATTGTATATCTGCAAATGCATTTCTAATATTCCTAAGCCACCTATTTTGTAGAAATCATTTTTACCATCATTGTTTGGAGAAAAGGCATTGGGCATGAAAAGTGTAAAATCATCACTAATATTAATTATTACAGTATCAATTTGTTGACAAGAGTCTTCATTAAGTATTTGAACAAGATAAATTTGATCCTCCAAGGGTTGTGCAATAGGGTTTGCAAGTGTTGAGTCATCTAGGCCTGTGCTTGGTGACCAGATATGTTGGATTCCACCACTTGTTGTAATTTGAACGTATTCGCCCATTACAACCGTTGTGTCTTGAGGCTTTACGGAATAAGAAGGGCTTTCATCAATTTGAACATTTTTTGTAATTGAGTTTACACAGCCAAAGGTATCTGTTACAATTAATTCAACATCAAAATTACCTGGATTATTGAAAAGGTGATTTGGGTTTTGAAGGTTGGAAGTGGTTCCATCTCCAAATTGCCATTGCCAATAAGCGGCACCATTCGTACTTTGGTCAACAAAAAGTATACTGTCTCTGTGACAATGATTTCTAAATATATAATTTGCAAAAGGTCCATCAGAAATTTCTACAACCTTTGTAAGGCTATCTATGCATCCATTGTCATCAGTAACATATAATGTCACATTGTATGTGCCTGATGCATTGTAAGCATGTGTAACAGGATTAGAATTTCCACTTTGACCATCCCCAAAATCCCAATTGTAATTAATTCCATTTCCTGTTGATGTGCTTGTGAAAATTATATTTTCGTTTACACAGCGATTTCCATTGTAATTGAATGATGCTGCAGGGTTTGAGTTTGTAGTAATAGAAATGCTATTAGAATAGGAGGTGTCACAAACATTGCTAATTATTACTTGCAGTGTTCCATTTGTAGAAAAAGAAGCAGAGATGCTATTAGTTCCTTGGCCACTAAGAATTTGCCCGCCATTAATAATCCAATTGTAATTAGTTGCTGCGGTATCTGCGTTTATTGTATATGTATTAGAGTTACCATTACACACCATTAATGGCCCGTTAATATTGCCTGCTATAGCCAAGGTGTCAACAATTTCTAAATTTAAGCATAGGCTCTGACTAGCTCCACAATCATTGAAGCTTTGGACGCAAAGTTGTCCTGATTGATAGCCCGTTAATATTTGAACAAATTGACTGTCTTGTTGAAGGATTTGAGAGCCGCTAGGTATTGTCCATAAAAAGCTATCAATACCTGCTGCGTTACTTGAAAATGAATACTGGGTATTAGGGCATAAAGTACTAGGCGCAATTAAAGTATCTGGATTAGGTGTTGTGTTTACAATTATAGACTTGCATAATTCTGTAGATGTTGCACAATTATTTACTGCTTTTACACATATCTCATAAGGATTAAATGCCGAATTTATTGCTTGTAAATCTAATGACGAACTACTATCATTTGTTATAAAGCTAAGATAAGTGCTACTCCAATGAAAGCTGTCTGCATTTCCTGCATAGTTAATAAAATAGTTTTCAATACTGCTAATACAAATAGTATCAGGTCCAAATATTTCATCTGGCATAGCCAAGCTAGAATCTTGCGTAACAAAGACACTATCCATTGCAAGGCATTGTGCACTATCCTGAACAACTACTGTATACCAGCCGCTATTTAAGTTAACAGCAGTATCTGCAGTTTGCATAGCCCCGTCATTCCAAGCAATTTGAAAAGGTGATATTCCATTTGTGATTTCAACACTTGCCCATGCATCATTAGAATCACAATTAGCAATTGAACTATTCATGGTAAGCTGAATAGCATTTGGGTCCGTTAAGGCAATTGTTTGGCTTTCTACACAGCCATATCCATCTTTAACAGTTACTGCATAAAGACCAGCACCTAGAGAGTCTAATTGGTTGAAAGTGTCATTAATTGATGCGATAGTGTCTCCGTTAGACCAAATATATGTAAATGGGCCACTACCTGTAATCGCATTAGTTATTAAAATGCCAGAGCTGTCACCACTGCATAAAATACTTGAATCGATACTTAAACTTATACTTAAGGGCTCTAAGCCTGGATAATTTCCCATAAAAGTACTTCCGTCAATTGCGCCACCAGGAGCGCTTACATCCATGGATGGATTTAAAGTATTAGTTTGGCATGGGTTGCTAAACACTTTTATTCGCCCACCACCGCCATCACCACCATTGTTTCCACTAGTTCCTGCCGATGTGCCACTGCCATCACACTCACAGATTCCAAGAAAAGGAGAGTGGTCACATGAAGAACTGCCGTTGCCACCGCTAGATCCACTGCCACCTTGGCCTCCCTTGCTTTCTAAACTTCCTGTTACGTTCATATTGCCATATGCAAACATGTAAATTCCGCCACCTGCACCACCACCTGCACCTGCGCCACCACCTGCACCATTTGAATAAGTAATTTCATCACAACCATTACACCCATCTGTACAACATCTACTAGTTGTACCACCATTGCCACCACTACCACCATTGCCACCATTACTGCCATTAGCAGAGATATTTCCACTAAATGTCAGGGAATTGGATGCTGTTAATTTTACAAGGCCACCACCATTACCGCCATTGCCACCTAAGTTGCCATTGCCTTGGCTTTTTCCTCCAGATCCTGCTCCCGCGCCACCAGAACCTTTATCTATGTCTATACCTGAAACAGTTCCATAAACAGGGCCTCCATTACCACCCGCTCCCCCAAAACCATTTTGGGGATTTGCACAACTGGGTGTATTCCCACATGCGCCACCACTAAGACCTCCAGATCCACCATCTTGAGCAGACTCACCAGCTCCTCCATAGGTGCCACCGCCACCGCCACCGCCACCGCCAGCTCCACCAATGAGACCATAATCATCATCTGAGTTTCCACATCTTTGTTTGGGGCCTATTCCGCTGGTTCCATTATTCCCGTTATAGCCTCCTCCAAAACCATTTCCTGAACTTCCAGCATTACCCCCAAAAACTTGCACAGTATAACAATTGTCTTTATTTGCACAGCTAGTGAGGTATGTAGTATTTACTCCCGATGATTGAGTTAGGCCACCTTGTCCACCATCAAAACCAGCGCCATCTGCATCAATCGTACCTAATATTTCAATATTATCCGCATTTATTATGAGCTCGCCACAATTATTTGAAGAATAAGGCGTGACGGTTACCGTTATTCCAGCATTTACTCTGAAGGTGCCTTGAATATTATATGTTCCTGTAAGACTTTGATTAGAACTAATAATTAGGTCCGTATTAAGGTTGGTTACGCTACATTGAGCACTTATATAAGAAGCTGTAAAAACAATACTCAGAAAAAGTAAAAAGCGATTCATTGATATCACGACCTTATGCTATCAAATATAACTAATGTTTAACAAATTGCCGGCTATACTTAAATTTATCTCCAACCATGGTGATTATATAATTCCCTGATTCTAATGGCGCCGTATTTATTGTTATATTTTTTAGCCCATTAGTTGGTTGAGTTATTACTTTAAAAAAAACTTGTTTTCCAAGTCCATCAAAGCATTGTATCTTATTGAGAGTTGAATTTTGATTGATAATTAATTGTAAATGCAATAAGTCTTTGACAGGGTTTGGGTAAATAGACAAAAGGGTAGGGTTGTTATTCTCATTTATATAAGAAGGATTGTTTGGTATATCCGGTCCAAAAGGGGCAGAATGGTTTTTACTTGCCAAGCTAATGCTTTGGGTGATATTTAAATGTCTTTCATTATTGATTACATAAGCTGATGTAGCATGACTCGTTTGTGAGGTTTTAAATTGAATGCTATTAATGTGATACCACTCTGCTTGGCATCGAGTCTTGTTTACATCTAAAATTATAAAGCCTTTGTCTAATGTATTTACAAATTTTGTGTGTGGGTTTGTTGCTTGTATAAAGGAAGGTGGTAAATTAAAGCTGAGGCCGGGTGAAGTCACAGAAGGCGTAACGAATTCTACGCCATAGCTTCCATTGCCCGTATTTGAGTTATAATTATCTAGAGGTAAATCATTGGCCCATGATGTGTGGATGTCACCAGTTGCAACTACAAAGTTTTGAATACCACTATCTATTACAAAATTAGCCAATCTCTCTCTAGCTTTAGGGTAGCCATCCCATTGATCTTCATTTACAAAGCTTAAGTTATTGTTGGATACTATTTTTAAAGGAGCCATCATTACTTGTTGAGCAACTATTTTCCATTGGGTTGAGCTATCTTTTAGTGCATTGAAAAGCCAATTTTCCTGATAACTACCAAGTATAGTTCGGTTTGAGTCTTGAATCGAGCTATTTGTGAAATTCATTTGAACATCTCTGCCATATAAGCGAGTGTCTAGAAAAATAATAGAAGCTAAATCACCATATTTTATATTGCGAAAAATTCGCTTATTATCATTACTGTCTACTTGGCTTATAGGCAGCCATTCATGAAAAGCTTTAATTGAGGCTAGCTTTCTATCCTCCCAAATACCTTCATTGCTATCATGATTTTGTGCTCCATCAGCATAGCTATTGTTAGCGCTTTCATGATCATCCCATACAATCATCATTGGGTATTGTTGGTGTAACCTTCGCAGGTCTGCGTCAAGACGATACTGTGAATAGCGTGTTCGGTAAGAATTGAGATCCATAGCCTCACCACTTGGTTCATACTCTCTATCATTTATAAAGAATTGTCCGTATTCCCCGCGTCCATACTCATATATATAGTCTCCCAGATGAATGACCGCGTCTATATCGTTCCGCTTTCTAATAGCTTCATACACATTAAAATAACCTGCTTCATAATGAGCACAAGAAACTACTGCAAATCGAAGACTATCATTGTCTCCAATTGGTGCAGTTTTCGAACGGCCAACTAATGAATAACGTCCATTACTCTCAAATTCATAATAATAAAATTGACCAGGCTGTAATCCATCTATTCTGATTTTTACGGTGTAGTCTATACTGCTATCTGTTGAAAATACTCCGGACTTAACCATTTGCTGCATGCTGGAGTCGGCAGCTATTTTCCAGGTGCCGCTTATTGAATTCGTTTGATTGGGTTCAGGGCTGACTCTTGTCCATATGATAAATCCATCATTAGAGGGGTCGCCAGAAGCAACACCATGATAAAAAGGTGCTAATTGTGGGTCAAAATCTAGACTTCTTATTTGTCCGTATATATTAAAAATAATTACAGTCTGTAATGCGATAAGAAGCCAAGCCGATTTGATCATTTTAAAATCGTGATTTTACCCTTGTGTTCTTCTTCAGTATGATTCATGAAGACTGCTTTAATGTAATATCCAAAAGTTTCACTATTGGAGTCTTTTCCTCGTATTTGTCCATTCCAAGTCTGCATAATATCATTCGAGGTATAAATAATCTCACCCCATCTGTCAAAAATCATAATTTCATAATCTTTTACACCGTGCCCGTGAACTTGGTAAAGTTCATTTTTTCCATCTCCATTAGGACTAAATGCTGTAGGAATAAATAGCTCATATCGATCTAATACTTCTACCAATACAGAATCTGTAAGATAACATCCATTAGCATCTAAGATTTCTACATAATACCAAGTTGTATCTGTTGGTGTTGCTGTTGGTGTAGAAGATAGTGGGTTGTCCAAAGTATTGCTTGGGGACCATGTGTAAGATGAACCTCCATTAGCATAAAGATAGGCAGGGTAGTTCTCATAAACAGTAGTGTCTCCACCGATATTAATATTTGAATCTGGCAATAAAATATGAACATTTTTCACCAAAGTATCCGCACATCCATCACCATTAATCACAATAAGCTGAACAGTATTATCACCAGGATTTAGTTGATGGCTTAAGTCTTCACTCGTAGATGTGCTGTTATCAGGAAGCGTCCAAGAACTTGAAACAATATTGGACGTTGATGTATTTATCAATGCATGATTAATGAATGCACAAGAATCTACAATATAAAAACTAGCATTTGGTAAATCTAATAAATTAACCGTTACATCTGCTGTTCTTGAGCAACTTCCCTTGCTTACGGTTACAGTATAGGTGCCACTAGTATTAATGGTTGCCGTTGATGTTGATGAATTATTTGACCAAAAATAATTTGAGCCGCTTGGTCCATTTGCGCTGATATTAAAGTTGTCTGCACACAAAGTAGTATCATTCGATGCCGAGATTTGAAAAGAGGTGTCAATATTTACATTACCAGTATAAATTGCAGAGCATCCATTTATGTCTGTTACGTTTAATAATACACCATATAGACCTGGGTTAGCATAGGTGTGTATAGGGTTTTGTTGAGTTGTAACCGTATTGTCACCAAAGTCCCAATGCCATGAACTTATATTTGCAGTTGAAAGATCTGTGAAAATTACTGGCTCACCTTCACATCCTCCATTAAATGAAAAGTTTGGGTTTGGGGCCGGGTAAATATCTATTTGTATGCTATCTCTATCTTTACATCCGTTTTTTTCTACTTCAACCCAGTACAAGCCACTGCTTGAAGCCGTAATATTAGAGCTAGTGCTACCATTACTCCAATCATAATTAAGTCCCGATAAAGGTAATGTGGCATCTAATGGTATAGAGCCGGTACATTGCGAAGTGTCTGGACCTAAATCTATAGTAAATGGAGCTTCAATATTTACAGTTTTAGAAATAGTATCCTCACAACCATTAGTTGAACTACTTATTAATGTAACGTTATATATCCCTGGATTCTGATATATATGGTTTGGGCTTTGGCTATTCGAAGTTGATCCATCACCAAAATCCCATTCCCAAGACGTGGCAACATTGGAGCTTAGGTCAGTAAAACTCGTTGTGGATAATTGGCAGTTTGGTATATATGAAAAGTCCGTATTTGGTGTTGAATCAAAAATGACTTGCGCACTGTCTCGAATACTACAATTTCCTTTTGTCGCATTAACCCAATATAGACCACTACTGTTTACAGTAATCATTGAGTCAGTCTGGCCTGTACTCCATAGATAGTTAGCATCTGGATATGAGGCATCAAGTAATGCAGAATTACCACAAATTGTCGTATCACTTATGTTTACAACTAAATCTTCCTGTACGCTAATGGTATAAGTTGAATAAGAAACCTGAGGGATAGGGCAGTCCATATTATCAATTACCATACTTAGAGTATATTGTCCTGCTGCATTGGCCGGCGGTGTCCAGCTATAATTGACGATTACAGGATTTGATCCAGATATGTTTACGATAGCTCCAGGAGTTGCAGAGGTTCCATTTGATGAAACAGAATAACTTATGTTTGTGTCTGGGTCGGAAACAATCATGTTAAAGCTAATCGTGTTTCCAGCACATACACCCAATGTAATGCTGTCAATTTGATTCCCCGAAGTCAGGTTAAAGCCACTTACGGGATTGCCAACGTTTAAAGCCCCACAAGACGCAATTACTATTATTTGGACATCTCTAGTTGAGAATCCAACTTCAGTATAAACTCCGCCTATAATTCGCCATTCTGTTGTTTTAATCGTAAGTACATCAAATTGTGCTTGACTTGGTGTAAAGCAGATTTGTCCTGTTGCTGTATTAAAATTGAAGGTGTTGTTGGATTCAACTGGATTAGATATGCTTAAGCCTGATGAAAATGTCATAGCATTTCCAAAATCACCCTTTGTCGTAACTAATTCATAAGATAAGCTATCTAAGTCGCTATCACTTGCTCCTTGATTAAAACATAACTGTTGCCCCACGCAACCATATAAAATAGGAATATTACTGTATTGTACAGATGTGTTTTGTATATTAGGATTGAAGCTTATTTCACAATAAATATCATGAGAACTAGCAGATGCTAAATTGCTTACCGCACTATTTCTACAACATAAATTGTAATGTACTATCCAGTCGCTACAGGCTGCTTGAGCTGAAGTTAAATTGATGGTTGCAGAATATATATACTCCTGAGTGCCTGGATATGTACCTGAAAATGAGTTTGCGCAAGTGCTTGAACTTAAAGCCGTTGGGCAAAGCTGAGAAACTTCTACTGGACCACTCACTTTATACAGAGTCTTATTAAAGTTAGAGCAGCTATTGGATTCAAATGAAATATTTACAGAAGTTGGAGCGCTTGCGCCATCACAATCTCTATAAAATTTTACATAAAAATTATAAGTATTGAGTCCAAGATATTCATAGTACATATCAATAGCCATAGCATGCGTCGCCTTAAGTGTATTTGATGAGCCTATCAATAGTAGGAATAAGCTAATTAATCTTATTGTTTTTAACATATAATCAATATAAAAATACAATTATTCAATCTAATATTCAGTGAATTTAGTAAATGTGGAATGAAAGTAAAACGACAAATACGACCAAATTTCAAGGAATTTAGTCAATTTTTTCAGGAATTCTTATGTTTTCAACGATTTTTTGAACCTCATTTGGGGGTGGTGGTGTGAATTTCATTATTACTAGAGCTGTAAAAAGATTTATAAGCATGCCTAAAGTCCCAATTCCTTCAGGTGATATCCCAAACCACCAATCATTTTGATTTCCCCCACCAAGAAGACCAAATTTAAACTTCAATATGTAGAAGATAGTAAATAATAAACCGGCAATCATACCGCTTATTGCACCTTCTTTATTCATTCGTTTAAAGAATACACCTAATACTATGGCCGGAAAGAAAGAAGCTGCTGCAAGCCCAAAAGCAAGAGCTACTGTAGCCGCAACATAATCTGGTGGATTAATTCCAAAATAAGCTGCAATTATAACAGCTCCGCCTGCTGATATACGTGCCCACATTAACTCTTCTTTTTCAGATATATTTGGCTTCCATTGTTTTTTAATGATATCATGGGCAACAGAAGTTGATATAACAAGTAAAAGTCCTGCTGCAGTGGAAAGTGCTGCAGCTAATCCTCCGGCAGCAACTAGAGCGATTACCCAATTTGGAAGTTTAGCAATTTCTGGATTT
Organism: uncultured Saprospirales bacterium; assembly: GCA_913050195.1. GTDB lineage: Bacteria > Bacteroidota > Bacteroidia > Chitinophagales > CAJXBJ01 > CAJXBJ01. The sequence goes on along the minus strand of CAJXBJ010000002.1, from coordinate 55,965 downwards.
GCAAGCACAATAATGTCTTTATCTATTTTGACTTCATTTTTTGATAAATCTCCTAAATACTGAACAATTCCATCTCTATTTTTATCCTTAAATTCTATTAATCCAGTTTTTTTCCAATTTATCACCCACGAAGGAAGCTTATCATAAGGTTTGTTATGAATTGTCTCAATAAGATTTGTTCTTGCAAAAGCAGAAATAGCAGGTGCTGTAGTATATAATATTGCAATGAAAACTAAAGCATAGCCCGCAGATATTCTAGCATCCTTTACTTTAGGTACTGTAAAAAATCGAACAATAACATGGGGTAGGCCTGCAGTGCCTACCATAAGTGCCGCAGTTATAAAGAAGACATCTATCAAGGATTTACTGCCATCTGTATACGCAGCAAAACCAAGTTCAGCATGTAGGCCATCTAATTTATCTAATAAATATGTTCCGTCACTTAGTTGATCTCCAAAACCTAATTGGGGTATGGGGTTGCCAGTCATCATAATGGAAATAAATATTGCAGGCACCATAAAAGCGAAAATTAGCACACAATATTGGGCCACTTGAGTATATGTTATCCCTTTCATGCCCCCCATTACGGCATAGAAAAAAACAATGCCAGTACCTAAAATAACACCAAGATTAATATCAACCTCTAGAAATCTTGAAAACACAACACCAACACCTCGCATTTGGCCAGCAACATATGTAAAAGAGACAAATAGAGCGCAAATGACCGCAACACTACGCGCATAATTTGAATAATATCTATCTCCGATGAAATCAGGCACAGTAAATTTCCCAAACTTTCTTAAATATGGGGCAAGCAAAAGTGCAAGTAAAACATAACCCCCTGTCCAACCCATTAGGTATACAGAGCCATCATATCCCATAAAAGATATCAGACCAGCCATTGATATAAATGATGCAGCAGACATCCAATCTGCAGCTGTGGCCATTCCATTAGCCAAAGGAGAAACCCCGCCACCTGCTACATAAAAGCCTTTTGTAGTACCTACCCTTGTCCAAATAGCAATGCCTATGTATAGGGTAAATGTAAGTCCAACAATAATATAGGTCCAAGTTTGAATATCCATAGCCTTATTCTTCTAATTCAAAGTCTTTGTCTAGACGATTCATTAGCAGTACATATATGAAAATCAAAAGGACAAACACATAGATAGCACCTTGCTGTGCAAACCAAAATCCAAGTTTGAATCCGCCTAATTGATAATTGTTAAGAAAATCTTTTAAAAGTATTCCACAACCAAAAGAAACAACAAACCAAATGCTCATCAAAACACCTATGTATTTTAAATTTTTACTCCAATAAACCTTTTGCTTATTCATGCTTTCTATTTAATGTATTTAATTAAATATTTATGATGACTTGAATTGTTTCTTATTTGAATGAAATAGAGTCCTTGGCTTGGGATGATATTGTTAAGTGAAATACTCTTACTATTAACAGATTCATCAAATAATAATTGACCTTGGGTGCTCCATATAAGACACTGATAATTGTCATCTATATTATTAAATTGGAGGACATTGTCTAAAATGTAAAATGGAAATTTGCTTTCTTGTTCTGAAATATTAGTATTTACTGTTACAAAGGCATACTTGGTCAATGTATCTGAGCCACAGTAATCAGATTCAACTATTAGTTGGATATCGTATATACCACTAGATTCATACTTATGCCATGGTTGAAAATCAGAACTGCTTTTTCCATCTCCAAAGCTCCAAATATATCTATCACCGCCTTCCGAGTAGTTATTAAATAGAGCGATTGGATCTCCTTCTGATAATAGGCTGTCAAGAATATCAAAACTGGCCAAAGGTTTAGGATATACATCAATGTAAATATTTTGATTAGTGAAGTCATTTCCTCCTGGTCCAAAAACCATTTGATATAAAGAATAACTTCCACTAGAATCAAATTGAGTCCATTGAATGCTATCATTGGTAGAAAGTAATGTTGCCTTGTCGAGTACCCATACTATTGAATCAAAATAGCGAGCATTGTTTCGCACAGCTAAAGAATCTCCGAAGCACATACTTAAAGAGTCTAATGCAAAGTTAGATTGAGCTGCCGGCCACATGATAATCTGCCCATTCGAATGATGGGCATCTGAAATTAATCCTACTTCATTTTTTGATCTAATGTTAAAATAAATTGGTTGTAAATGAACGGTGTTTAAAAAGCTATCTGTTGCAAAAGTATCTAAACCTACATTTGTCCAGGCCTTTAAATTATCCGAAAGTGGAGATAAGCCAATAGAGTATTCATAAGAATGAATACTTGAGTTTTCATCTATTCCACGGCTCCAATGGGCGCTGAAATAATTAAAGCCATTTGCGGTATCCAAATCCAATCCTATGTTACTGCCATCATTAATCCATGAAATAATATCTGGAGCTGTCCAATCTATATTTAAAAGTACACTATCTAATGCCGAAAGGTTATAGGCCGCATCTACTGCCAAAGAATAAATGCATGCTGATGGTGAAGCTGGGGTTTGATTTTGGCTTCTTATGTCTTTTGAAGGATGTGCTCCAATTGTTAAATCTCCAACGGAGTTTCTAGATTTATAAATCTTAAGAAAATCAATGCTAGATTTTAAGGAATCTGTAGAAAAAGCCAAATATGAGCCATTTGTTTTTCGATTCCCATCTTGCCAATTAAATAAGAAGTTATCATCCACATATAAAGCTATATGACCTGACGGGATGTCCCAAATAATCTTAATATCGTGATAGAAATTAACCCCTAATCCATAATTTTTTGAATGGACAACATCTATAGAATTGTTTTCTATTTTGCACAATTTGACTAGATTGCTATCTTCATGAATTGCTAAGCAATAACCCTCATAGCCATTACTCAAGTGTGCAGAATCTATACCGAAGTAGAATTTTAATAAACTATTTGGTTTAGAGTTATTTACTAGAGCACTATAGTTAAATAAATAGCTTTTGCTTGAGTCAATAAAGAAATTACTATAAACTTTAGTATTTGTTGCGGTTGAACCGCTGTTCCAAAGTTTATTGTTGCTAAAGGTCCAATGCGATGAATAGTCTATCCACTCAGGACGCTGAATCTCAAAATCATCATATAAAAAGCCATTATTTGAATTGGCTGTTTTTCCCATACTGTCTACATAAGAAGCTAAATAAAAACCATGAAGTATTCCAGATTCTTGATCAATATCATCAATTTTAATGTTGCTATCTGAGCTTAGCCAAACAGTACTGCTATCAAGATTAGTTAGCGGTGGGTTGTCATCAATAGCATTATTTTGACAGCTATCTAATTTAGCTTGAATACTTAAACGTATTTGACTTAAGAGGCTATGAAGCGAGTCTCCTGGGCATGCCGTAGCTGAACCTGGTGCATCTCTATGGCCTGATATGATATCAATTGTATCCGAAACGATAAAACCAGTCGAGATGGGGCTTAATCCTCTTAAATTACATTTATAGGCTAACATATCTATGGCGGCATCAACCATGCTGTCTGGAGGGTATTCATCCTCAAAGTTGCCCATAAAGCAAATTGCAAAGGAATATGGGTTTGATGAGCTAGTGTGAGCTCCCCATACGTCCTCATTAGGGAAATTAGGATTGTGTCGAGCAATGTATAAGTTTCCAAAGCGATCAACCAAATAATTATAGCCAATATCTTTCCATCCATTAGAGTTGACATGTAATGTCCAGTAAAAGCGAGCTACATCAGCACCATCGCTGTAATTATTTGAAGATGCGCCGTGATGAATATATGCATGTGTTGTGTTGATATTATAGGCTGGAGCTTTTGAGTTATTTGCATTTGGATAGCTTAATTCATCTGGATCTAGCGTACCCCACCAATCACTTCTCGGAATAATGTAGGGTTGGCTTGGACAGCTATTAGAGCGCTTTTTTATATTGTATTTGTCTTTGTTCTTACTTGATTCAATATTGCAAACATCAACTCTTAATGCATTGATATTCAGTTGTTTGGTGTTTGCAAAAACAAACTCAATTTCCTGCATTTTTTCGAAAAAGTCACTATGCTGGGGGTGTGCCCAATAAAGAGATGATGGTGAATCTTCAGGCCTTAAATGACCATGTGTTTCTTGCCATTTTTGCCATTTCCCTTGCTTATTTTTAAATCTAAATTCAATGTGAAAATCTTCGGGATTTAATGCGCTTTCATCACTGCTCCATCCAATAGAAAAGGCATTAAAGTGGTCGTCAGGCTTTACCTTTATACTCATTTTCAGCTGCCCTTGATAGTTGCACCCATATTCATAAGAGCTAAAAAAAGCGCCAACTGTTTCGCTCTTATCAACAATGGATTTTAATTCTATCTGGGCATTTAGTAAATAAGCACCCATTCCTAAAATAATTAGAAGAACTTTGAAGCAATTAAAAAGAGGATTAAAATTCATTATTACCTTCAAAAATAGGCTTTTTGAAGGCAAGAAACCACTTTAAATTTTCCAGGTATCTCCGCTGTTTAATAGATCTTGAACATTACTGAAGTGGCTAGCCTCTTTTGCCTCGTATATTTGACGAGAAATACCTTGATTAAATGATTCTCTAGGTGCCTCTCTTATAACGCCTAATGCCACTGGGAAATAAGGGGGGCGCATTCTTATTAGCATTGTATGCAATATAGGGTTTGGATTATATTTGTCATGCACTAATATATCTTTTTCAGCAACGTTATTTTTTCCGATCTCTACGACCTTTAGTTCAAATCCATCTAAAATTAATCCCTTATTCTTTTCTTTACCAAAGATCATTGGTTGCCCATGTTCTAGAATAAGCTGAGCATCTAGCTTTACATCTTTTCCTGTGATATCACTATGCGTTTTATCATTGAAAATAGGACAGTTTTGAAGAATTTCTATTAAGCTAGTGCCTTTATATTTTTCTGCTTGAATAAAAGTGGCCTCCATTAGCTTTAAATCAGTATCTACCACTCTAGCGAAATAGGACGCTTGAGCTCCCATTGCAAGTTCTCCTGGACTAAATGGTTGATCCGTAGTTCCTTGAGGCGAAGATTTAGTTTTAATACCAGTTTTAGAAGTAGGAGAGAATTGACCTTTAGTGAGTCCATAAATCTCATTATTAAACAGCATAATATTGATATCAATATTTCGTCTTAGTGCATGTATGAAATGATTGCCACCAATTGCTAATGCATCCCCATCGCCTGTTATTTGCCAAACACTTAATTCGGGGTTTGCTAATTTAGTTCCAGTTGCAATAGCTGGAGCTCGACCATGTATTGTATGGAAGCCGTATGTGTTCATGTAGTAAGGAAAACGGGAAGAGCAGCCTATACCTGATATAAATACAAAATTTTCTTTCTTGTTATTCATGCTTGGCAAAGCACGTTGCATGGCTTTAAGAATTGCATAGTCTCCACATCCTGGACACCATCTTACATCCTGGTCACTTGAAAAATCTTTATGAGTTAAAGTTGGATTTTGGACTTCAGACATATCTTATATTTTAGATTCAAATTCTGTGATCAATTCATGTACAGCAAAAGGAAACCCTTGTACCTTATTATATTTTTCAAAATAAATATCAGGGAATTTAGACTGAAGATAATTTGAAAATTGACCAAGATTTAATTCACAGACTAGTACTTTTTTAAACTTAGAAAAAACAGCCTGAGTGTTTTTTGGTAATGGGTTGATATAATTAAAATGTGCTAGTGAAATAGATTTTCCATTTTCACGCATTTTTTTAACCGCAGAATATAAGTGACCATAAGTGCCTCCCCAGCCAACGATTAATAAATCGCCTGAATCATCACCGTAAATTTCTTGTTCAGGTATGAATTCTGATACCCGATTCACTTTTTCCTGACGAATATTACACATTTTTTCATGATTATCTGGTAGATAGCATACATTGCCTGTAATATCTTCCTTCTCTAGTCCTCCAATTCTATGTTCTAAGCCTTTCATCCCTGGTATAGCCCATTCTCTAGCTAGCTTTCTCTCATCTCTGGCGTAAGGCTGCCAATTTTCAGTACCTTCTATTGCAAAATTTGGCTTTATTTCTGCTAGCTCATTAATTTGAGGTATTTTCCATGGCTCAGCGCCATTGGCAATGTAGCCATCCGTTAATAAAATTACAGGAGTAACATGTTCCATTGCTAATTTAGCAGCCTGGTAGGCATAATCAAAGCAATTAGATGGCGTACTTCCTGCAATAACAATAGTAGGACTTTCACCATTTCTACCATATAATGCTTGTAGTAAATCTGATTGTTCAGTTTTAGTAGGTAAGCCTGTTGATGGTCCACCTCTTTGAATATCTACAACTACTAATGGAAGTTCTGTCATAACTGCCAAGCCAATTGCTTCTGACTTCAAAGCTAAACCAGGTCCTGAAGTTGTAGTGATTGCTAAATTTCCAGCATAGCTTGCGCCTAGTGCTGAAGAAACACCTGCAATTTCATCTTCAGCCTGAAAAGATGTAACTCCAAAGTGCTTGTGTTTTGAGAGCTCATGCAGTACATCTGAAGCTGGTGTAATAGGGTAGGATCCTAGAAATAATGGTCTTCCAGAGTTTTCGGAGGCTGCTAAGAATCCCCATGCAGTTGCTTGATTTCCAGTAATGCTTCTATAAGTACCTTTTTTAAGATCTGCAGGTAGAACAGAATAGGCTGAAGGCAAAGCTTCAATGGTCTCTGCAAAATGATAACCTGCTTTGAGGGTTTTAATATTGGCATCAATAATAAGCTGTTTATTCTTAAACTTGCGGTTTAAGAATTCTATAGTATTATCTAAAGGTTTTGAAAACATCCAATATACCATACCTAAGGCAAACATGTTTTTACAGCGCATCATGCTCTTATTATCCATGCCCATGTCCTTTAGACTTTCCCTTGTGATAGAAGAAATAGGAGCCTCAATAATTTTAAAATCGTTTAATGTGCCATCTTCAAGTGGGTTCCCGTCAAACTTAGCCTTTTCAAAATCTTTTCTTTTGAATGTATCAATATCAACAATTATTGTTTTTCCCTTTTCTAACTGAGGTATGTTAGACTTTAAAGCTGCTGGATTCATCGCAATTAAAACATCGGCAGCATCACCTGGTGTATTAATCTCAATGCGCCCAATATGCACTTGAAAGCCTGATACACCAGCCACTGTGCCTTGAGGCGCTCTAATTTCCGCTGGGAAATCAGGGAAAGTGGCTACGTCGTTTCCAAAAAGTGCAGACGTCTCGGTGAACTGGGTTCCAGTAAGTTGCATGCCATCACCAGAGTCTCCAGCAAATTTTACTACAACTTTTTCTAATTCAATTGTTTTATCGGCCATTATTCAAGTAATAAGCCACAAATTTAGGTCTTTTGAGCGATAATAAACTCATTTATATTATGCTTTCTTAGATAGATGTTTTTTTAATTAAAAACATTACATTTATATTTCATATAAATAAATAAAATGAATAACATGAGAAATTTTGCAGTTATAGCCATAGGATTAGCCATTTTCTTGGCCTCCTGTAGTAAGGAAAAAAAGACTTTAAAAAATATTTCAGGACAGTGGAATGTAACTTCTTACGAAGTGCATGGTGCTAGTAGTACGACTGATGTCTTAGGTCAAAACTCGATCATTATGGATTTTGAATCCTGTGAGTCTGGTAGTACTTGTAACGTGTATTCAACAACGACAATTACCTCACTTTCAATAACTAACGTTGATACCAGTACGTATTCTATTTCAGAAAATACAAATGCTGAAACTGGCTTTATGTTAGTTGCTGATGATACTCTTGAATATGCTATTAACGAGCTTACAAGCTCAAACATGAGATTAGTGTCACCAATTGGAAACGGTGGTGCAGTAGCAGCAGGTACGGATACAGAAATTATTACGCTGGAAAAGCTTTAGAGTTTAAAGAAGTTTTGAAATTTTATTTTAAAGAAGCCTTGGTATTTACCAGGGCTTCTTAATATCGTTTTGTAAAGGACTACTAATGGTTTTAATAGCCTCTTAATGAAGTTAATATGCGGCTTGATAAAAAGAAATAAGTAATAAGCTCAATATGGTCGACAGCTTTTGTGTCTTTATTTAATTCAATAATATAGTTAACCTTCAGAGCTAAAAAGCCCGAATAAATGGTTTTAATACTCATTACAACCTCATTTTTATCATTTTTCAGAATAAAAGCTTTTTTGGTTCCCCAAAAATTACTTTTGCTGACTATCTTATAGTTATGTTCTTTTGAATTAAGTTTTAAACTTATTCTTCCTTGAAATTTCCAATTAAAGTGTATACTTCCAATATTATATGGAATCTTTGAAATTTGATAAGTGATTCCAGATATGTTTTTTTGTTTGATTTTATGGACTACTTTCTTGTAGTCAAACTCGTATCTGTTCCAAAAAGATTTTATTTCTAAAATCTCTTCATTATCCTTAAACAGTTTGTAATTACGCCTTAATCCTTTAGATATGGGCTTGACAGCGTATTTTGCTAATTCAGTATTCATAAGTTATTCAGCTGTAAGTAAAATAAAAAAAGCGGGCTTTTTGAGCTCGCTTTTTTTATACTTAGAAAGTTTTGTCTAGATTTTTTTTCTAAACAGATAACGTGTGATAAAGATACCTTTGCCATCTGGCTCACCAGAATCGCTTTCAACTCCACTGTAAACTGAAAATAATTCCCAGCCTTCTGCTGACATGGTGTTTAGTTTAGATGACATAACTGCATCATTTGAAGCAATGTTTTCAAAGCTCAAACCAACCATTGAGTAAAAGTTTAAGATTTTAGTTTCATCAAAGTTGCCGATTCTTGCATCAGAACGTTTCACTTTTTTCTTGTCTAACTTGCCATCAACACGACTCATTGTAAGAGCAGTATGGTCCATAGCTTGTTTTGCATGGACAATTCTAGAACGTCCCATACCTCCAGCAACAATGGATTCTACTTGTGTAATAAACTGATACTCATATGTTTGGGCCACTAAGTCCATACTAAACAATGCGACACAAACAAGGATTAAGAATGATTTTTTCATAAGGATGATTTTAATTTAGTTTAATCAAATATAAATTTATTATTGCTTAATAAATAATAAATATCGTGCCAAACATAACAATGCTTATTGATTATTATACAACTAATTAAGTCTATTATTAGACTCGTCTGGGAAAATAACTGTAGGCTCAAACCTTTTTGCTTCCTCAAAGTTCATTGAAGCATAAGATATAATAATGATGATATCATCTTTTGCAACTTTACGAGCGGCAGGTCCATTTAATACAATTTCTCCGCTATCCTTTTTGCCTGATATAACATAGGTTTCAAATCTTTCCCCATTATTGATATTCACAATCTGAACCTTCTCTCCAACAATAAGGTTAGCAGCATCAATGAGCGTTTGATCAATGGTTACACTTCCTATATAGTTAAGGTCAGCTCCAGTAACTTTAACTCTATGTATCTTTGATTTTAAAACTTCTATATTCATGGCGCGAAAATATAGAATTTGAACATGCTTTTAATTTAAAAACTCGAAAAAAATAGAAAATTTAAAGCGTCTCTTCTTTTTGATTTTTGCGCTTCTTGCTTCCTTCATACATTTCAAATTCTAAGAGGCGACATTCTAATTTTCCATTAATCAGCTTTGTTTTTTTACTTGGTTTGAGTCCAATGTATTTGATATGCTCTATATCGCTACTTATTAACCATGCCTTACATCCGCTATATTTTTGCTTAAATGCATCCCCTATGTCTGAGTGAAAGGCCTTTGGGTTAATTCTCAAGCGATTTCCATAGGGCGGATTAAATACGATATGGTGTTTTTTTGAATTCGGTTTGTAATTAAAAAAGTCAGTGCACTGAATTTTAATTGCTCTGCTAAGTCCAATGCGCATTACGTTTGAGCGGCTTATGCCACAAGCCTCTTTGGAAATATCTAAACCATAGATGGTGTGGTTATAAGCTTTTTCTTCTTTAATAAGAGATTCTTTAACACTCATTAGTAAATCCGGATCATAGTCTGCAAAACCCATAAAATTAAAATGCTTTCTAGCTAGATTAGGTGCCTTGTTCATTGCCATTAAAGCAGCTTCAATACAAAAGGTGCCTGAGCCGCACATTGGGTCTAAAAAATCAGATTGGCCTTCCCAACTGCTTAATTGTAAAATGCCCGCAGCAAGTACTTCGCTTATTGGAGCTTGAACAGCATCTAATCTATAACCTCGCATATGTAATGGCTTCCCAGAAGTATCTAATAAAAGCTTGACGTACTCTTTATCTATATGTAATACTACAAGAACATCTGGTCTTTTGGGGTTGACATTAGGTCTTTCGCCAGTTTTATCTCTGAACTGATCAACAATAGCATCTTTAACCTTAAGACCAGCATACGCGGAGTGCTTAAAAATCTTAGAATGTACAACTCCATTGATTGCAAAGGACTGACCATCACGGATATGCTTGGACCAATCAATTTCTTTTGTCCGTTTATATAGATGTTCTTCTTTGAATGCCTTAAAATGTCCTATAGGTAAGAGAATTCTTAAAGCTGTCCTACAGGACATATTAGCTCTGTACATACAAGCTTGATTACCTTTGAATTCTACTGCCCGGTTTTTAACTACAATTTCAGTAGCACCCATATTTTCTAGTTCCTTGGCAAGAACTTGTTCTAAACCATATAGTGTGGTAGCGACCATTGAAAACTTAGTACTCATAAGGCTAGTATAATTTTTTTCGAAGGTAGTGAATATTCACGGAAGGGTTGTATCAATTATACCTTGAATTAATCGTACATTTATATCTGTAAATTAAAAATTCATGATTAAAAAGGGCTTTTTAAGCTTTGTATTTATGTTTTGTTTGTTTGGCCTTTCTGGCCAGCAAATTCAATGGTCTACATTTAGTGATTCTTTAAATCAATTTTCTAGTCCTAGAGTAGCTCATCTGAACAATGACAGTGTACTTGATATTATAGTTGGAGGAGGCGTTGCAGAAGAAAGTCGTCTGAATGCAATTCAAGCCTTTGATGGAAAAGATGGTCAAGTTCTGTGGTCAGTAAATGCTAGGGACGAAGTTTTTGGAAGTGCAATATTTCAGGATATTAGTGGTGATGGTATTGATGATGTGTTTATTGGAGGACGTAGCGCAATTTTTAAGGCTATTAATGGGTCGACAGGTCAGTTGATTTGGGAGTTTTGGCCAAGTTCAAATGGTTTAAATCCAAAGGATAGTGGTCAGCTTCAATTTTATTCAGCGCAATGGTTGCCTGATCAGAATAGTGATGGGTACAGTGATTTATTAGTTTCAAATGGAGGAGACCCAGATGCTTTGCCTTGGGATACAAATCGTTTACCAGGTCATTTAATGATTCTTGATGCATTAACAGGACAAATATTGTCAAGGGCTGTTGTTCCTGATAGTCAGGAAACTTATTGCTCGCCTATAGTTGCTGATCTAGCTAATGATGGTGATTTGGAAATTATATATGGAACTGGAGGGGAGACTATAAATGGTCATCTATATGTTTCTAAACTTCAGGATCTTATTAATGAGGATTTGAGCAATGCTTATGTTCTCAATAATGGTGGAGGTGAGGGCTTTATTGCCCCAGTATCATTGGGAGATTTAAATGGAAATACAACTTTAGATATTGTGTCTATTAGCTACAATGGGCAATATAGGGTTTATGATGGAAGTGGGTATTGGTTAATGCATTCTCATGATTTTATTGGATTTGAAACAAGTGCAGCACCAGTACTTGGCTATTTTACTGGTAATATAATTCCAGATGTTGTTTTATCTCTATTTGAGGGTTCACAAACAATGTATACGGATTATAAACAGGTAATGATTGATGGTTACACAGGTGTAGTTACAGCTATTGATAGTTTTGGAAGTATGCAGTTTTCATCCTGTATTGCTGCTGATCTAAATGGTGATGCTTATGATGAACTACTTATAAGTGTTGTTCAATCAAATGGGGGTGTGATGTCACATGAATTAATGGCGCGAGACTATCTTAATGACTCTTCTTATTTGCTACATACTTCCAACGGACAGAATTTGGGCTCAACGGCTTTAATAAATGATCTTGATTATAATGATTCTTTAGATATTGTTTTTGCAGTGGGTATAGATAGTCTTAATCCCATGGGTGCTAAAGGTTATTTTTTGAATCGAATTGAATTAGATGCCTCTGTAGGTCCACAAGGTATAGCATGGGCAAATTATCTAGGGACAGAAAGCAATGGACAATATCACTTTAAAGGTAAGGTCTGTGATACAATACCCTTAGCTACTTTTTCTGTGGAGCAAATTTCCTGTAATGGAGCTAGTGATGGTAAAATGAGTTTTACTGTAATTGGAGGACAAGCACCATATACTTATCAATTTTCCAATAATGTTATTGATAGTCTAGCAGATGGTTTAGAACCAAATTTTTATTGGGCTAGAATTATGGATGCTAATGGCTGTAAGGAAGATCATTTTGCCAATATTCAGGACCCACATGTTATTCATAAGTTTCAACAAAATGTAAGTTGTGAAGGGGGCAGTGATGGTGTGGCAGATATTACAACCTCAGGGTGTACTTGTCAATTTAGTACATGTACTTTTCAATGGAGCAATGGCGTAAATGGGCATAGCAATAATAATTTAGCTGCCGGAACTTATGTCATAACAGTAACTACTCAAACAGGCTGTGTAATTATTGACTCTGTAACCTTAAGTGAAGGGCCAGCTCTTATTGATTCAACAAATCAATTTAATCCGGTGTGTAAAGGTGATTCGAATGGGATTATTGTTCTTTATCCAAATATGCAAGTGGGTAATAATAATTCATACATATGGAGCCATGGAGCAAATGTAGGTAATGCTGCCCTTAATTTGGCAGTTGACTCATATCAGGTTACTGTATCTAATACGATATGTGTAGATAGTTTTAATTTTGTTTTGCAAGAGCCAGATACCTTTATAGCTGAAGCATATGGTGAAGGGCCCATTTGCGCCGAGGATAGTAATGGCATTATTCAAATTAGTACATACTATACAATGGCTCCTTATTCAGTGACTTATTGGTCTATTGACTCAAACGGTAGTATTGATACCACTTATAGTGATTTCATGCCGGGTAATGCTACTTACCTTGTAATCGATTCAAATAAGATTGGCGGACAGCATGGAATAGTGCTTACAAATCAGCACGGTTGTGAGACAGATACTATGTGGCTTGATTTGGCAATACCCGATACACTTAATTTAAGTCTTGGAAGCAGTCCAGAATCTAGTGTTGGAGCACAAGATGGATTGGCTTATGCACAAGGATCAGGAGGTGTTCCTCCTTATCAATATAACTGGAATGATAATGCTTTACAAACAACAGATACAGCATATAATTTAGATTCTGGTACATATACCATGACATTAATTGACTCTGTGGGATGTATAAAAAAAGATAGTATACAAGTAAGTGCCTTAACCTTTATTGAAGCTTTAAATCAAGCTGTTCGATTTTATCCAAATCCTTCTAATGGAATTTTGAATATTGATGGGATAATTAACTCAGAACCTTATCTTGTTAGAATATTTGATTTGGGAGGTAAATGTGTTTTTGAGTCTAATCTGATTACTCAAAATTTAAATTTGCAAGCCTTGTCATATGGAATGTATAAGGTTATTATTCAAAGTGATGATAAAGCTTATTCATTTAAATGGCTTAAGTACTAAATATGAAGCGTTTCGCACTTTATGTTTATAGCCTTTTTGTGCTTTTTATTATTTACTTAATACTTATCCTTTCTTATGCTACACTTACGGATTATCAGCCTGAAGATTTTAAAATAATTAGCACTCAAAAAATAGGTGATGATTATCTAAAAATAGATTCTTTCTATCAAGTTTTAAATTGGAATATTGGATATGCTGGTTTGGGTGAGGAATCTGATTTTTTTTACGATGGCGGTAAACAGGCGCGGACAACAAAAGTCAATGTAAAAAAGAATTTAAAGGGAATAGAAGGTCTGCTTCAACAGATGTCATCTATAGATTTTATTCTTTTTCAGGAATTGGATATTAAATCAAAAAGGTCCTACTATATAAATCAATTATATCGTTTCGATAGTTTATTAATGGATCATCAGGCTTTCTTTACCTATAATTTACATGTGGATTTTATTCCTAAACCTTTTTTAGATCCAATTGGGTATGTTAGATCTGGATTAGCAAGCTTTTGTAGGACAAAAGCATTTCAAGTAGAAGTGCATCAATATCCTTCATCTTATGATTGGCCGCGATCATGCTTAATGCTTGATCGTTGTATTCTGGTAAAACGATTTAAAACAGAAGATAAAAAAGAATTCATATTAATTAATAATCATAATTCAGCTTTTGATAAGGGTCAACTTAAGAAATCAGAGATGGCATATTTAAAGGATTTTATTTTAAAAGAATATAATGCAGGTAATTATGTGTTGGTTGGTGGTGACTTTAATCAGTGTCCACCTAATTTTGATCCAAAAATATTTAATGAAGATTCTGATTATATGCGAACCTATATCTCGGCCGACTTTATGCCTGATGATTGGCAATGGTTGTATGATTCAACAATTCCAACTAATCGACAAATGCTATCGTATTATGAACATGGAGTGACTAATACGACACTTATTGATTATTATTTAGCATCTCCCAATATTGAAGTTCAAGAAGTTAAATGTCTGAATATGGATTTTAAATTTTCTGATCACCAACCAGTTTATTTGGCATTTAAATTTAATGGTCAAAAATGATACAAAAAGTATCAGTTCATGGGGGGCATTCAGCTTCTTATTGTTTTCATGCAAAGGATGCTTTAGAAGATATTATTTTGACCTATATAAAAGCAGGCTACTCATGGGTTGGCATAACTGAGCACATGCCTCCAATATCAGATAAATGGATTTACTCTTTTGAAAGGCCTTTTGGTTGGAATGCTATACGTATGAAAGATAGTTTCCGACGATATGGAGATAGGCTTCATTATTTGAAAGAAAAATACAGGAATGATATTGAAATCTTAGTAGCCTTTGAAACGGAATGGTACGAAGGATGCTTAGAAGCCATAGAATATTGGATTCATGCAATTAAACCTGATTATATCGTTGGTTCAGTTCATCATATGGCCGGTATTGAAATGGATACAAGTCCTAAAACTTATGGTCAATGCATAAGTGCATATGGTTCAAAGCAAGCTCTGTATTGCGCTTACTTTGATGCTCAATATGCATTAATGGAAGCCTTTAATCCGTCAGTTATTGGACATATGGATCTAGTTCGCATTTTTGATGCAGAGTATAAGAAGACTTTATTATTGCCGGATGTATGGGAAAGGATAGAGCGTAATTTAGCTTATGTTAAACAACATAATTTAATATTAGATTTTAACCTTAGGGCATTAGTTAAGGGACAGCCTGAGCCTTATATAAGTTTACCAATATTGAATAAAGCGATTGAAATGGATGTAGCGGTTGTACCGGGAGATGATTCTCATGGTATTGGAGGAGTTGGGAATTATTGGGAAAAAGGCATTGAAATATTGTCGGCTAATAAGGCCCGGCTTAATTGGAATAAGCCTAATGCTATTTTATAGAATTCTTTTATCTCTCTTTTTAAGGCATTTATCAGCGCCATTCATTTATTTATCGATTTAATATATGTCAAAGAATGTGCTTAAATTACCTTCATGCTTCAAAATGGTTTGACTATTAAAGTATTTTTATTGAAATGTGAGTCAAAATCGTAATAAGAATGATAAAAACGCCGAATAAAAAATACATACTTGCTATTGATCTTGGTACTTCTGGTCCTAAAGTTTGTATAATATCCACAGATTTTGATGTCGTTGGGACAGAATTTGAACCAATAGATTTAAAATTATTTGATGGTGGAGGTGCAGAGCAAGACCCTAATCAGTGGTGGCGTGCTATCAAAACAGCGACTAAGCGACTAATATCTAATGGTTTTGTGCATGTTGAAGATATTGAGGCAATCAGTGTCACTGCACAATGGTCAGGAACAGTGGCCGTTGATGAACAAGGAAAGGCTTTAATGGATTCTATAATATGGATGGATTCAAGAGGGGCATCAGAAATTGAACGTATCACCGATGGTATAGTTAAAATTGAGGGATATTCAATTACAAAGATTTTTAGCTGGATGAATATTACTGGAGGTGCGCCCGGGCATTCAGGTAAAGATCCTATAGCCCATATTTTATATATTAAAAAAGAAAAGCCTGAAGTTTATAAACAGACATATAAGTTTTTGGAGCCCAAGGACTATGTAAACTTAATTTTAACAGGAGAGTTTGTTTCAACACCAGAAACTATGTGTTTACATTGGGTTATGGATAATAGAGATATTAATAATATTGAATATCACCCCAAATTACTTAAATGGACAGGGATAGAAAGAGATAAACTTCCAGACTTAGCCAAGCCTATAGATATCATTGGTACATTGAAAAAGGAAATAGCGGAGCAATTAGGTTTAAAGGTAGGGATTAAGGTATTTGGAGGTACAGCTGATGTACAAGCTGCAGCAATTGGTACTGGAGCTGTAAGGGATTATGAAGCAGGTCTTTGTTTTGGTACTTCTTCATTTTTAACTTGTCACATACCACATAAGGCGACAGATGTTTTTCATAATATGGCTAGTTTGCCATCTGCTTTAGAAGGAAAATATTTTGTAGCTAATGAACAAGAAACTGCTGCAGTATGTTTACAGTTCCTTAAAAACAATGTCTTTTTTGCTAAAGATATATTGGATACGGATGCAGCAGATGAAGATATTATTGAAAAGTTGACAGAGCTAGCTGCTACAATATCTCCTGGGTGTGAAGGTTTGATTTTTACGCCCTGGTTGTATGGAGAAAGAACACCGATTGAGGATCATAATGTACGTGGAGGATGGCATAATTTAAGTCTGCACATGACTCGCGCACACATGATACGCGCTGTGATGGAAGGGGTTGCCTTTAATGCAAGGTGGTTGCTAAAGTATGTTGAGACATCCAAGTTTGTGCCTAGTGCTTACCGTCCATTTAAATTTATAAACTTTATAGGTGGAGGTGCAAAGTCTGCATTGTGGTGTCAAGTGCTTGCTGATATTTTACAGCGTCCAATTCAACAAATTAATGAGCCAAGACATGCCAATGCCAAAGGTGTTGCTGCTTTAGCTATGATTGGGCTCGGATATATAGATGTTGAGGGAATTGCTGAAAAAACAATTATAGACAAAATATATAAGCCAAATAAGGCTCTTAAAGGACTTTATGATAAAATGTTTGAGGAGTTCATAAACATATACAAAAGTAATAAGGGGATATATAAAAGATTAAATAAAAAAAAGTAGTATGAATAAAGATGCCATCATAAATAAACTTGGTTCATTACCTAGTAGCTGGGTTGATTTTCTTGAAAAAAACATATTGGATAAAATACCAGCAGTTCAAAAAGAAATAGAAAAACAGACTAATGATTTAATGGAAGAGTTAGATAAGACAATTAGGCCCTATGACGGACGCTACCAAAAGCATGTAGAGCTGCCATCAAAAGGAGTTTCTTATGATGAGATAAGAAAGCAAATGAGAGAAATAGTAGAAGAAGAAAGTCAAAGATGGGGTGGGGGTTATTGTTCTGGAACTGTTTATCATGGTTATCAGGAGCATATTGATTTTATGAATGAGGTTTATAATATAAATTCTCAAACGAATCCTTTACACTCAGACTTATTTCCATCAATTGCTAAATACGAGGCAGAGATTGTGTCTATGACGGCAAATATGCTTGGCGCTAAAGATTGTGCAGACAAGGTTTGTGGAGCCGTGACTTCAGGTGGTACGGAGAGCATATTAATGGCAATTAAGACATATCGAGATTATGCAAGGAAAGAGAAGGGTATCACTAAGCCTGAAATGATTATTCCTATCACCGCTCATGTTGCTTTTAATAAAGCTGCTGAGTATTTAAAAATAAAGCTGCGTAGAATACCTGTAGATAAGAATTTTCAAGTTGATGTTAAGAAATTAGAAAAAGCAATTAACTCAAATACAATTGTTATTGTAGGGTCGGCTCCCCAATTCCCACAGGGAGTAGTAGATTCTATTCCAAAGCTTTCTAAATTAGCCATAAAGTATAATGTTGGCTTACATGTAGACTCTTGTCTCGGTGGTTTTATTTTACCATGGATTAAAAAGCTTGGTTATAATGTGCCTACGTTTGATTTTTCTTTGGATGGGGTTACATCTATTTCAGCAGATACACATAAATATGGTTTTGCACCTAAAGGTACTTCTGTAGTATTGTATCGTACTGAGAAATTAAGGAGTTATCAATACTTTACTTATACGGAATGGCCAGGAGGTATTTATTTTTCCCCAACAATGGCAGGTAGTCGATCTGGAGCCCTTAGTGCTGCATGCTGGGCTAGCCTTGTATCTATTGGTGAAGAAGGGTTTATGAATATTGCTAAAAATATAATGACCGCTGCCAATACTATCAAAAAAGGAATCGATGCAATTCCAGAATTAAAAATACTGGGAGAGCCATTTTATAATATTTCTTTTACCACTACTAATTCAGAACATAATATCTTCGAGATTTTAGACTTTATGGGAGAAAGGCATTGGAATCTAAATGGTTTGATTCGGCCCAACTGTATACATATATGTTTAACCAATGCACAAACGAAAGAGGGAGTTGCAGAGCGATTTGTTGAAGATTTAAAAGAAGCCGTTGAAAAAGTTAAAAATAATAAAGAAAAGAAATCGGGAGGCATGGCCCCTGTTTATGGTTTGGCATCTTCTATGCCCTTAAGAGGGTCAGTTAGTACACTATTAAAAAAATATATGGATGCTCTGTACAGAGTATGATATATGATTAGCTTAAGATTAAGGCTATCTTATAACTAAAGAGTTAGCCTTGATATTAATATTTTATGCCTAGCTTTTGGTATATAAATGCCATTAGCCAGGCTGGACCAATCATTAGAAATTGTAAGTCCTCAAAGAATGAAGGCTTTGCACCTTCAATTTTATGTCCTACAAACTGTCCTATCCAAGCTAAGACAAATAACGCTAATGAAGATTGCCATAAAGGTATGTTCATTCCTCCTAGGCTTAATTTGGCAAGCTGAATATTCCCCCAAAGGCAAAATATAGACCATAATAAAATACCAACAAACATAGTTGGTGATAAACGTAAATAAAAAACACCTCCTAATATAACTACTAGCGTTCCAAAATGCATGTATTCTGTTAATACACTATCTGCTTGAACTAAATTGCTTAGAAAATCATGCGGAATACAGGAGAGTAAACCAATAACATTAAAAAATATTACAGGTACACATATCCAATGTATTAACTTATTTGTTTTGTTTGTGTGAGAAACACCATAGGCATCAAGCCAATCTTGCAAGGATCTCATTATTATTTTTTTTAATCAACACAATTTACAAAAAATATAAGAGTCATTTTGAATAAGGCCTTATGAATCAGTAAATTGCAATGTAATGGATATGGGACCAATTATATTAGCAATACCTGTATTTTTTGGCTTGATAGTTATAGAGCTTTTGTTTCAGCATTGGAAAAAAGATAATCATTACCGTCTTAGTGATGCAATCACTAATATAAGTTGTGGCATCATTCAGCAGCTTAGTGGCTTTTTTTTAACCATAGTTAGTGTAGGTGTTTATGTATTTATTTACGAGTATTTAAGGATATGGACAATATCAAATAACTGGTGGACTTTTTTGATTCTGTTTATACTCGTCGATTTGTGTTATTACTGGGCTCACCGAAAGAGCCATGAAGTAAGTTTATTTTGGGGTGGACATGTTGTTCATCATCAGAGTGAAGATTATAATCTTTCTGTTGCTTTAAGGCAGAGTAGTTTTCAAATATTTTTTACTTTTTTCTTTTATTTCCCATTGGCTGTAATCGGTTTTGATCCAAAATACTTTGTGCTAGCCAATGCTTTTGGTACTCTATATCAGTTTTGGATACATACAGAATCAATAGATAAAATGGGATGGTTTGAAATACTTTTTAATACACCGTCGCATCATCGAGTTCATCACGGGAAAAATCCAAAATATATTGATAAAAACCATGCAGGGGTTTTTATAATATGGGATAAGCTATTTGGAACCTTTCAAGAAGAAGAAGAAAGACCAACCTATGGGATTACTATTCCTATAAATTCATGGGACCCTATATGGGCTAATTTTGCGCACTTCAAAAGCTTAGCCAAAATATTGGTCAAAGTGAAATCACCATTAGATGGGCTTAAAGTCCTTTTTAATAAACCTGGATGGATGCCTGACTATATGGGTGGTCCAATACTGCCTTCTAAAATAGATAGAGCTAGCTATAAGAAATATAACCTTCCATTATCTCTTCATTTAAGTATTTATGCGCTTATTCAATACTTATTTATATTGGCCTATACAGCATTTTTTATGATGCAATTCAAAGGATTTAATAGCCATGTTCAGATGGCTGGAAGTCTATTTTTATTATTTAGTATTTGGTCTTGCTCAAAATTGTTGCAGGATAAAAAATGGGCTTTTAAAATAGATGCAATTCGTTGCTTTATGTCAATCTGTATAGCATATTGGTTTATGGAATTAACAATTATAACATCACTTGCTTTTTATATTGTACTAGCTATTCTTTTAAGCTCATTGTTATACTTGATTATCTTAATAAGGACAAATGGTACTTAGGGCAATACAGCTATTGTTTTTAGTGATAGCCTTTTTAGAATGTCTCACGCATGTAATTGTTTCAATACAGAGTTGGCATATGTTTACAAAGCCATTATTAATGCCTTTGTTGATGTTTTTAGTCATTGTTAATTATGTTACTAAAAAGGATATGCATATAACCCGTTTTAGGGGGCTTCTTGTAGCTTTGTTTTTTTCCGGTGTAGGCGATGTTTTTTTATTGTTGAATCAGCTTGGTTTTGATAATTGTTTTCTGATTGGCATGGCCGCATTTTTCTGTGCTCATATAGCTTATATATATATATTCACTATTGGCTCAGGAATGGGTTGGAGCAATGGATTTATTAAGGAGTATATTATGCTGGTGTTACCTTTTTTGATGCTTGGGGTTTTATTGAATTGGTCACTATGGTATAATATGAAGGGTTTAGCCATTCCTGTATTATGCTATACAATTATAATAATTATGATGCTTTTAAGTAGTTTAAATCGCTGGGGTATTGGTCAAGAACTTGTATATAAATTGAGCTTTTATGGGGCTTTCTTATTTATGCTTTCCGATATGATGATTGCCATTAGTACTTTTGGCTATCCATTTCCCTTATCAAGTATTTTCATTATGTCAACTTATATTATTGCTCAGTATCTAATTGTTCAATCCGTCATTAAGCAAGATTGATAATTTGATATATTAATGCTGAACTTATTATTAATTCGGTCATATTTTTTTTACATTTAAATAAAAGAAATCAATGCGTTTACTGTGTATTTTAATGCTGATAACTGTTTTGCCAGTATGGGGACAGTTGGGAGGAATCAAAGGGAAGGTGACTGATGTTAAAGGCGAAGGCTTAATTGGTGTCAATATTATGACGAATGTTTCTGTGGGCACAGTAACTGATATTAATGGTGATTATAAGATTGAACTTGGAAACGGAGAATACCAAATACGTTTTTCCTATATGGGTTTTCAAAATACCAAGCGAAAAATACTTATTGAGGATAATCAAGTTCTTGATTTAAATATTACTCTTCAGGAAAAAAGTAATCAGCTAGATGTTTATGTAGTGTCAGCTAGTAACTATAAAAAAGAAATGCTTGTAGAGAATATTTCTATGGATGTATTAGATGCAAGTTTGGTAGAAAATAACAATGCCATAGAATTAGGTGAAGCTGTAGATAAAAGTGTAGGTGTGCAAGTTCAGGAAGGACAGATTCTTATTAGAGGTGGAAGTGCATGGTCATATGGCGTTGGTGCTCGAACTGCTGTTTTAGTTGATAACCTGAATATGATTAGTGCTGATTTGAATGACCCTCAAATGAAGCAAGCCCCCATAGAAATTATGGATAAGATAGAGGTGGTTAAAGGAGCAGCCTCTGTTGTTTATGGTTCCTCAGCTTTAAATGGAATAGTGAATTTAATTACGAAATGGCCAGGGGCAGAACCTGAAACTAAGTTATCAATTTTCCATGGTTTATATGGAGCTCCACCACGTCCAGAAATGGTATGGTGGGAGGATGTGCAGCATCCGTCTTTTACAGGATTAAGTTTTTCGCATGCCCAGCGATATAAAAATACAGATGTTGTTGTTGGAGCTAATTTTTACAATAATTTCTCATACTTATGGAAAGGAGATGAATTGCGTTATCGTGCGAATTTTAAATTGCGTTATAGAGATCCGGATAAGCCAGGCTTAATGTATGGGGTAAATGGAAATGTCATGTATGAAAATAGTGGCCGCTTCTTTTTGGCAGAAGATGCTCTAGATAATGCTTACCGCAGATTAGATGGTAGTAATGATGAGTATGTACGTTATAATATAGACCCTCATTGGACATATGTTAAGGAAAATGGAGATAATCATAAGGTCCGTGGTAGATTTCTCAATGTGACACGATTACCATCTGATAATGCTAGTCAATTTAATTCTAATTTATTGATGGTGGATTATCAGTTTCAGAAAAAAATTAATGATAACCTACAACTTGTAAGCGGTCTTCCGTTACAAGTAGGGATTGCTAAAAGTAATCTTTATGAGGGTTGGAGAGCAACAGGAGCCGCTGCGTTTTATTCTCAAATAGAATACATTAAAGATAAAGTTAGCATAATGGGGGGGGCTAGATATGAACTTTCAGCAGTGGATATAATATATTCAACGGCTTTGCCAGTGTTTAGGGCTGGTTTAAATTATAAATTAAAGCCTAAAACTTCAATTCGCGCATCGTTAGGCCAGGCCTATCGATTACCATCAATAGGGGAGCGCTTTATTTCTGCAAGTTTTTCAGGCTTAAAAATTGTACCTAATCAGGATTTAGCAGCAGAAACAGGATGGGGGTCTGAATTAGGCCTGAAGCATAGAATTGACTTTGGTAACTTTTCTGCATTCTTGGATGGAGCGTTTTTCTTAAATGAATATAAAAACTTTGTTGAATATACATTAGGCCTTTATCCAGAAGAAGGCAATGCGCCAACATTAGATGACTTAGGTTTAAAGCCACTTAATCTGCCGGATTCAAGAGTTGCGGGTTATGAGCTTTCTGTTTTTGGAAAGGGCACAGTTGGTGAGGTAAATATTAATACCTTATTGGGGTATTCTTACAATTATCCAGCTGACTTAGGTGGTGATTCAAGCCAGCGAAATTTGGGCACGTATTTTTCTAATTTTATTTGGGGTATGGGTAATCGATATGAAGATTATACCAATAGCGATGGAGAAGCGGTAGAATTAGAAAATAAGATATTAGCCTTTAGGACAAGGCATATTTTAAAGGCTGATATAGAATTGGAGTGGAAAAAATTTAGAGTTGGATACAATCTTAACTTTATGAGCTTTCCTGAGAAAATACCTTTATTGTATGAGCAAGCAGTTTCTCACTTAGGTACATACATAGACAATAATGGAGATTATGATGTTTTGCATTCAATTAGAATTGCCTATGATGTAAAAGAAAATATCAATCTTAGCTTTATAGGAAAGAATATAACTAATGATGAATACTTCAGACGCATTGGATTAATGGATGCTCCTCAGAATTATACAGTAAAAATGGTTTTTACACTTTAGTGCTTGATAAGGCGTTTATTAATATTCCCTTTTTCTAACCTTATATTAAGAACATAGATTCCGGTCGGATAATTAGATATATCAATTTTTTTGACATCATCAATTAAGATCCTACCCATTGTTTCCTTTTGCAATAAAAGGCCTCTTTGGTCATAGATTTCAATTTCACAATCTTTAGACCTTAGAGGCATATCAAAGTGTATATTAAATTCTCCATAGCTAGGATTCGGGAATACTTTAATATGTTTGCTTAAAATACTTATTTCAGAAATTCCTGTAGTATCAGTAGGAATGTCAACAAATACTGGATTGGAATTACTTTGACAACCAAAAGAATCTGTAGCAACAACATAATAATATCCTGAAGTATCAGCAAAATAAATATTGTTTATTGCTCCAGGTATTGGATTTCCTTGATAATACCATTGAAAGTTATATTGGGTTGAATCTGTCCAAACAACATTGCCATTGACATTGATGTTTACTCCGAAGAAGTAATTGCATACTATGATAAATATAGAGTCAGATGCTATCTCACACCCATTCTCATTTTTGACAACAATGTGATAATAACCAGTGCCGCTAGCTGTGTGAGCGGAGTCTGATGCCCCAGCAATTATTTGTCCATCTTTATACCATTGCATTGCGTAATATGATGAGTCAATAGATAAATTAGTGCCAATTGAGTCTACATTTGGTTTTGTAGGGTAACTGTGAACATAAATTGTGTCCGAAGCTTGTGTGCTGAAATTAGGCGGTATTGTAGTCACGCTATAATCAAAAGCTGTATTTCCTCCTCCAGAAAATGGAGCAGAAGCACTTCCACTCCCTCCATATCCATTGAATGGCACAACGCCCAAGTCATCATCAGGGTCAAGTCCAAACCAACCACTGTCCTTATCCCAGAGATGTAGCTCATAATTAGCATTTGAAAGATTCAGGTTTGGTATGCTATAGGTTATTGGTGGTTGTGTATCATCAATAACCTCGCTCTGATATATTTGAACATTATTATTATCATAAAGAATAAAATAAAGGTCAGGATCATAGTCATTTACAAGTGTTCCATAATTGCTTTGATCTGGAACAGAAGTTATCGTAATACTATTTAAAATATAGTAGAAATTAGTGTCAGACCATGCCTTATAGTCTACAATATAGACGCCTTCTTGGGTATATGTTTGAGGTCCTGGGTTTTCTAAACTAGAGACATTCCCATTTCCAAAGTCCCAATCATAGTACATTAAGCCGGGATTATTGTTCGTGAAATTAACAGTAACCGGCAAACATCCATTTGTTATATCAGCATTAAAGCCGCCGCCCGTAGAAGTATCTGGTAAAATAGTAATTGGGGAACTCATTGTTGTTGGATATATGCCAACGCTCAATGTTGCCGTAATATTTACTATAGCTGAAAAGTTGCCAGTTTGTATAGGAGTACCATAAAGTCTGATACATCCATATTGATTGTTAGCAGGGACATAATTACATCCATTGGCAACCATATCACATTCCCAACTCATTCCAATTGGAAGACCAACCACAGAAGAAATTTCAATATTTTGGTATGCAAAACCTTGAGTATCTAAAGGCAACATGAAGTAGACATTCTCATCGTAAAAATTATTTGCATAGCCTACAGGCATAGTATCTGGTTCAATTCCTGGATTTGTAAATAAGGAAGGGTTAGGTGTGCATTGTGCACTTAACTTTATACTCATTATTAATGAGCATCCAATAAGAAAAAAGATACGTTTAAATGTCATAGCTAAATATTGCATTACTAAAATACGCACAAATCTTTAGGCCTGCTAACTCTATATGAAAATCATAAGTTATTAATCAATTCAAAATAAGAAAAAATATAGAATAATTAATCTAGTAAAGTGAATTGTTAGGTGTTGTGTATAATAACTATCTTTTTTACCCTTACAATTAATTGATATCTTGAAGATAAATTGATGATCTAAATATCAAAACTGATGGCTTTTAAAAGTATACTTAATACAATAATGTCCTTGAAGGGGTATTCGAAAAATCCAAACAATAAGGCAATTATTGAAGGCAAAAAATCAGTTCATGAATTTGATGTTGAAACAATAGATGGTAAAAAGCTTTCCTTGAGTAAGTTTAGAGGAAAAAAAATTCTTATTGTTAATACAGCTTCACAATGCGGTTTTACAGGTCATTATAAAGGCTTAGAGTCCTTATATAATGAGTATAAGCAAACGCTTGTAGTACTTGCATTTCCAGCAAATAATTTTGGAGGTCAAGAACCTGGCCAGAATGAGGAAATTAAAAAGTTTTGTGAAATAAGATTTAAAATAACTTTTCCAATTATGGCAAAAAATAGTGTTAAAGGAAAGAATATTCAGCCTTTATTTGAGTGGTTAGTTTCTAATGTTGATGGTGGCGATGTGCTTTGGAACTTTGAGAAGTTTTTAATCGATGAAGAAGGTAAAATATTAGACCGTTTTCGTTCTACTACAAAGCCGCAAAGTCCAGAAATTTTAAGATATTTAAATAAGCCTTAAGCTATTTGTAATGATTTTATGTGGGTAAGTGCTTTTTCTTTTGTTGAAAATATGCTTAAAGGTTTAACACCAGAAAAAAGAGCTATGAATTTTACAATATGCATAGCAAAATAATCGTTATTAGTGTACACCGTTACATGTACCAATTGAGGCTTTAATTTCAGATAAGAGTTTTTAATAATGGTTCTAATCTTTTGATTAGGCTTTTGTGTATAGTTTACATTTATCAATACATGTTTTTTCTTATCGCCTTTAACATATTTGCCAATTTGAGTAGTTATTATTTTACTACTAAAAACAGTTGGCCTTTTTAGTGCATGAACATGTATTATATCCTCGGTAATTAGAGAAACCCGGTTTTTTATAGCTTCAACTTCCTCTAAACTGCAGTTTTCGTGGTACTCTCGGTCTTTTAGTTCTATGAAATTTATTTTTGCCAAAACAACTTCAACTTATTACTTATAAATATATGGAAAAAAATCAATGTGTTGAATAAAGTAATTACACTAACCTGATTTAATATTTCATAAAAAGACTTGGCTAGATATCGTTTATATGTGTTTGAAAAGATTGTCTTTTGGCTTTCGCACTTTTTTAATATACTGGTATTTATCGTCAGGGTGTCTATAGCCTACAGGACAAGCTAAAGAAGCATTTAAGCCTTGTTTGTCTAAGTTTAATATTTCATTGTAAGATGCTGGAATTATACCTTCCATTGGGCAAGCATCAATTTGTAAAGTTCCACATGCTATTAACAAATTAGCGAGTGCAATATAGCACTGTTTGTTGGTGTATAATTTCATAGCCTCTTGGCTTTTAGATTTCATGGCTCCATTAAGATGGTTTTGAAAGCCTTCTAAAGCCTTCATGGACTTTCCTGTTATGTTTGAGTTTAATGCAATGAAATAATCTATGTCTTTTGGGGATATATTAACAAAGTTGCAAAAAACAAATAGGTGAGAGCATTCCTCAACTTGACCTTGATTATAAGAGGCTTTTACAAGTTTTCTTTTAATAATTGGATCCTCAATAATAAGAATTCTATAAGCTTGAAGCCCATAAGAACTAGCTGCTAATTGAACTGTCCGTTTTAAATACTCTATGTCCTTTGAAGAAACTTTTTTGCTAGAATCAAATTGCTTACAGGCATAGCGCCACTCAAGCGCATCAATTAAATTAAGATTATTTTGCTCTTGCACCTGATCGATCTTTTCTAACCGATTCTAAAGCTTTAATTGGCTCAGGAACGTAGTGTCCTTTACCTCCAGCACGATCATCATTCCAAGTACATGGAATTTCTTCAGAATCTGTTAGTTGTTGCCAAGTATTATGCTTAGTTCCATCATCTTTCTGAACCATTGTAATACATTCCTCTACAGGACACACTAAAGAGCATAAATTACATCCAACACAATTTTCTTCAATAATACTTGGAATCCTTGATCCATCCGTAGGTAAAGCTATTGCTTGGTGTGCTCCATCATCGCAGGCTATATAGCAGAGGTCACAACCAATGCATTTATCAGAATTGATATTAGCTTTTACATCATATTTTAGATTAAGATCTTTCCATTCCATGACATTAGGCAGGGCTTTACCTGCAAAATCATAAATAGTGTTATATCCTTTTTCACTCATGAATCTTTTAAGGCCATCTTCCATGCCTCTAACTATTCCAAATCCATAGTGCATTGCTGCAGTACATACTTGCACTGAAGTAGCCCCTAGCAGAATGTATTCTACTACATCCCTCCAATTTTCTATGCCTCCAATGCCACTAATTGGAGTGTCCTTAATTAATGGATGTTTTTTAAGCTCTTTAAGCATGTGCATGGCAATTGGTTTTACTGCTGGTCCACAGTAACCACCATTAGTCCCTTTTCCATCAACTACAGGATATGGAGCATAACTGTCTAAATCTATACCTACTATGCTTTTTATCGTATTGATTAAGGATATTGCATCTGTTTTAGCTTCAACTGCTGCAATGCCTGGATCAGTAATATGAGAAATATTCGGTGATAATTTAGTTATTACTGGAATACTTGCAGCATCCATGACCCATTCGACAATTGTTTTTAAAGCTTTTGGGTCTTGTCCAACTGCAGAGCCCATACCTCTTTCACACATTCCATGTGGACAGCCAAAATTAAGCTCTATGCCATTAGCGCCAGCATCTTCTACCATTTTGATAATATCAATCCACTGTTCTCTAGTATCTACCATTAAAGATGCAATAGTAGCGTGATTAGGAAAGCGTTTTGTTACTTCCCGCATTTCCCGCAAATTATCCTCTAAAGGTCTGTCACTAATTAACTCAATGTTTGAAAATCCAGAAATTCTAGTATCTCTATAATTTGTTGCAGCATAGCGGCTAGAAACATTTATAGTTGGCATGCCTAATGTTTTCCAAACAGCACCTCCCCAGCCAGCATCATATGCTTTCATTACTTGGTATCCTGAATTTGTTGGAGGTGCAGAAGCTAACCAAAATGGATTTGGTGATTTAATTCCTGCAAAGTCTATTGATAAATCTGGCATATTATTTTAATTTATTCGTTTAACCATTTATGAATTCCGAGCGCTGCTAATTTTCCATCATATGCAGCATTTACAACCTCTGCTCCGCCATTTATGGCATCTCCACCTGCAAAATATTTAGGGTTAGATGTTTGATTATTCTTTTTATTGACTTTTATTCTACTGCTTTCATCCGTTTCCATATTATCAATAAGCTTAAAAAATGATCCCATCTTTGCTTGGCCCGTAGCTTTTATAACCATATCACAATTTATAGTAAATTCGCTGCCATCGGCTCGGCTAAATTTAACACCTTCAACAGAATCTTCACCTAAGAATTCTTTTGGATTGGCATCAAATACACTTTTTATTCCAGAGCTAATTGCCAATTCATATTCAAAATCATAAGCGCCCATTTTTTCTTTAGAGCCTCTATAAGCCAATATTACTTTAGTTGCTCCCATACGGGCTGATTCTGATGCAGCATCCATTGCAGTATTTCCCCCACCTAAAATAATAACTTCTTTTCCGACATTGGTTTTATGGTGATTCATTCTAAGGTCTTCAACAAATTCAACTGCACCAATAATACCTGATTTGTCTTCTCCAGGAATATTTCGAAAAGCAGTTGGCCCTAATCCTACACCAATAAATACAGCATCATAATCCTTTTCAATTTGTTCAAGCTGATCTTTAGAGCTTATCGGTGAATTATATTTTATGTTAAATCCTAATTGCTCCTGCAAATACTTTACTTCATCAAGAACTTCTTCATTTGTGATTTTATATGGCGCAATTCCATAAACTGTTAATCCAGATGGCTTGTCTTTAGCTTCAAATATGTCAGCAGTATATCCCATCTTTCTTAATTCGCAGGCACATGAGATGCCAGCTGGTCCACCGCCAATTATTGCTATTTTCTTACCATTATCTTTACCAGCTTCAAATAACTTTTTGTTGTTGTCAATTACATGTCTTGTTGCAAAATTTTGAAGTTTCCCTATTTGTACTGCAGGAACACTTTGCTTATTATATACACAGGCACCTTCACAAAGTACTCCTGTAGGGCATACAGTGCCACATGCATTTCCAATCCAGTTAGAATCGTAAATTGTTTGTGCAGCGCCATCAATATTTCCAGTATTTATTTTTTTTATAAATAGAGGGATGTCAATTGCTGTAGGGCAAGCATTCATACATGGTGCATCATAACAGAATAAACATCTTGAGCTTTCGTAGTGGGCTTGTGTGTCATTCATTAAGGGGGTTTTGTCCTTAAAGTTTTCATTAAACTCTGCTTCACTTTGAGGTCTATTATACTCAGCCATATTGCATTTTTCAGATAGGTTAAACGAAAAAAATAACGGGAAGGTTCATGCTTCCCGTTATTAAATATAATGAAATATTTTGTTTTTGACTAAAGCTCTACGAGTGGACCATAAGTTTCAGGTCTTCGATCTCTGTAGAATTGCCAAGTTGATCTTACTTCTTCAATCATATCTAAATCAAATTCAGAGATTAAAAGTTCATCATTATCCTCAGAAGCGCAATCAATAATTTGTCCTCTTGGGTCAACATGGTAAGAGTTTCCGTAAAATTTGCCCAAATTCCATGGTGCTTCCGTTCCAACTCTGTTAATGCAACCCATAAAATAACCATTGGCAGCGGCATGCGCAGGCTGTTCAAGTTTCCATAAGTATTGAGAAAGGCCAGATACTGTTGCAGAAGGATTATAAACAATTTCAGCGCCATTTAGTCCTAAGCAACGAGCACCATCTGGAAAATGTCGATCGTAACAAATATAAACACCAACTTTAGCGTATTTAGTTTCAAATACTGGATAGCCCAGATTGCCTGGTCTAAAGAAAAACTTTTCCCAGAAACCTGATGTGTGTGGAATATGATTCTTTCGGTATTTGCCAAGATATGTGCCATCTGCATCAATGACCGCAGCCGTATTATAAAGGAAGCCAGCACTTTCTTTTTCATATAAAGGCACCACTATAACCATATCATACTTTTTTGCATATTGCTGCATGATTTCAGTGGTTGGCCCAGGTACAGTTTCCGCTGATGCATACCATGCTTTATCTTGACCTGGGCAGAAATATGGTGTATTGAATATCTCTTGTAAACAAAGGACTTGAACTCCTTTTTTACCTGCTTCTTCTATAAATGGAATATGTTTATCAAGCATTGCCTGACAAATTTCCTGAATGGTGCCTTCACCTTCACTAATTGGAAGGCCGCATTGAATTAATCCTGATTTTACTATTCTTGGCATATGTATAAATTTAGTTTTCTAAATATTGATCGATACTTTATTTCTTTTAATGAATTGACCATAGCCTCTCTCAACTTTAGTCTCTCCATTTTCAACAGCCACTTTACCTCTTAGTAAAACCGTCTTTGTTTTACCAGTAACTTCCCAGCCTTCATAACCAGAGTAATCACAATTATGATGATGGGTTTCTGCTGAAATAGTATGTTTTTCATTGGGGTCAAAAATGACAATATCCGCGTCAGCACCAATTCCAATCGTGCCTTTTCTAGGAAACATGCCAAATATTTTTGCTGCATTTGTTGAGCTAACCTCAACAAACTTATTGAGGCTTATTCTTCCTTTATTTACACCTTCAGAAAATAATAATTCTACTCGATGCTCTACTGCAGGATGTCCATTTGGAATTTTAGAAAAGTCATCTTTGCCCATGGCTTTTTGTTCCATTGTAAATGGGCAATGGTCTGTGGCAACAACTTGAACCATCCCTTGATTAATGCCAGCCCATAAGGTTTCTTGGTCTTTTGGTTCTCTCAATGGAGGACTCATTACCCATTTGGAAGATTCAAAACCTTTTTCATAAAGTCTAGCATTCAATACCAAATACTGAATACATGTCTCGACATTCACTCTTTGATTTCGTTTCGTTCTATTTCGAACAGCGTTCAAGGCCCCTTCACAAGTTAAATGTACTATATAGGCAGGGACTCCAGTGTAATTCGCCATGTCAGCAAATCTACCTGATGCTTCAGCTTCAGTAACTTCTGGTTGAGACAAATAATGATAAAGCGGATCCATTTTGCCTTCAGCTCGATGTTTAGCAACTAAATGGTCTATCATATCACCATTTGTGGCGTGTACGGTGACAATTCCACCGTGCTTTTTGACTTCAGTCATTAAACCCACCATTTGACGATCATCAATCATCAATGCTCCTTTATATGCCATAAATGTTTTAAACGATACTATTCCTTCGTCTTCAATAAGACCCTGTATTTCTTTCTTTGTATCATCATTAAAGTCTGTCACTGCCATATGGTATGAGTAGTCACCAACAGCTTTTCCTTGAGATTTCTTTTTCCATGTTTCCAAAGCTTCGGATAAAGGCCTTCCTTGAGTTTGAAGTATAAAATCAATCACCATGGTAGTGCCACCATGTAATGCGGCATTGGTGCCAGTGTAATAATCATCAGCAGAGTAGGTCCCCATAAAAGGCATGTCTAAATGCACATGAGGGTCAATGCCTCCTGGAAAGACTAACTTCCCGCTAGCATCAATAATCGTTTCGGCTTCTATTTTTAAATTTTTTCCAATCTTAGCGATAGATTCGCCTTCGACATAGATATCTGCTACGTAGTCGTCACTGGCAGTAACGATACGTCCATTTTTAATTAGTACTGACATTTGAAATTATTGATTATACTTGATTGTTAGGTAAACAAATATAGGAAAATGCCATCATATTAGCAATTGAGCTATTTTTTAGGAATATTAGGCAAAAGAGATTGAATGATTTACTTATCGAATAAACCTTTTAGTTTGTTTTTTGCCTCATCCTTAGCTTTTTTCTTAGCTTTTTCTGCTTCTGATTTAGCTTTAGCTTCTGCAGCTTTTTTCTTTTTTTCTGCTTCTGCTTTAGCTTTATTTTCAAGTTCCTTCTTCTTCTGCTCAGCTTCCGCTTTCAAACGATCCGCCTCAGCCTTGGCTTTGGCTTCCAGTTCTTTTTTCTTAGCCTCTAATTCCTTTTTTAAATTATCTTTTACACTTTCTCCTGGACTTTTACCTTCACTGCTTAGATCTAAATTGATTTTTGGATCATCTATGGTGCCGGTGATTAATGCACGTAATTTCATAGGGTCAGATACATTAGTATTAACACTGCTATTAGCTGTTAAAGCATTAAGTCCTTGAAGCATTGAAGCAGCGCTACCTCCTAAATAACTTAATGGAACTAGCATCTCTGAGACATAATCGATATTCTGATCTAACGTCTGTTTTCCACTTACTTTACCCTTAATGTCATCAAGCTCAAAGTCTATTGGCTCTAAATAAAGTGTTCCATCAAGAAGTGTATACTTTATATTTTGATCTTTAAACTTAATAGCATTACTCTGATTCGGAACTTTTAAAAGCTTTTGAGCGTTAGTCATTAATTTGCTATTCTCTATTTGCATGCCCTTTGATGCAATAGTTCCTTTGCTGCTAATACTGTTTAAGATGGGCATATAACCACTGTCTAATCGACACTCTAAGTTCATATAAACGTCACAACTACCACCCAATTGTTTAAGCGCCGGATACTTCTTGGCTATGTTGGGGAAATGCTTTGGAAGTTTATTTAAGTCTAAAGAAGTCATTTGAATATCACCTTTGCTATAAGGTGACTTTGGATCAAGTGTGTTATATTCTCCATTCATGGCTAGATGGCTCCCATATAGCTTCATGCTGCTTTGGTTGAGGTATAGCACACCTTCTTTTAATTCGGCCTTACCTTGAATAACATCATAGTTAATACCATCAAAAATTATTTTATTCAATGATACTTCTATTTTTAAATTAATGTCCTCAGGTAAAGGATAGACTTCTAATGGCTCTTCCTCTTCAACAGTAAGCGTATCCTCACCTAAAAGCTGATCACAGTCAATTAGCTTGGATTTGAGCTTTATTTGTCCACCAAGACTAGTGTTTTCCTGCGTAGCATAAGATAAATAGTTTTGTATTTCACCAAACATATCTAGGTCCGTTTTGCCTAACTTAATCTGGCATTTTTCAAGTTTAATGGCCTTGGATGTGAAATTACTTGCTAATGAAGGGACTTCAACTGTGTAATCAAAATCTGACATCTTTATTTTGAATGCATCTATTAAAAGTTCACCATTAATGTTTAGTGCTGTATAGTCTTCACTATCAATAGCACTTTGTGTGCCATCTAAATGAATGTCTGATTTAATATTGCCAGATAAGCCACTTTTCGAATCTAAGGGTATGGATTCTTTTAAAGATGTTAGATTGATTTCATTTTTTAAATTAATATCAAAATGAGGGTCACTTATAGGATGGTCTAGCTTAAAGCTCATTGAAAATGGATTTTCTCCAATCGTAAGTGCAAATTGTTTTAAATCAACTTTTAGATTGTCCAGACTATTGTTATTGCAGTTAACAGTCAAATCTATATTGATATTATCAATGTTTTTAGGTAGGTCAGGATATTGTAATTGACCATTATCTAGCTTAAGAACAAGCATGAAGTCAGGAATTGTCGTTTCATTGTACGTGCCTTTAATACTTCCTTTACAATTTAGTGTTCCACTACTTTTAGCACCTTGTAAGTCTGCCTGAAAAGCTTCAGGTACTAAGTATAACATTTGTTTTATTTCATTTGATGGAGCGGACCATGTTATATCCATATTAATGTCATCTTCTATTAATCCAATAAAGCCTTGAAGATTTAGTGTAAGTGTATTTAGCTGAAAATTATTTTGCTCCAATGTGAAAAGCATCTTTTCTAAATCAGCTTTAATGGACGCTTCAAAATTTATATCTGCATTCTTAAGGTAGCTTATTTTATCCATGCTAAAGCTTGTCTTAGCAATATCCATGGAAAGGTCCAAGTCTGTTTGTTTAGTACCAAGATTGCCAGAAAGAGAAAAATTGAAATCTTCCAAAATATTACTTAGCCCACTAGACTCATCAATGTATTTAATATTAGCATTTTGAATTTCAAACTGTTCCATTTTTAAATTCATTTCCGAACCTTCCTCTGTGCTTTCTTCTTCAGCTAATTCTGAATCATCTGATTTTACAATATCCCAGCTTGCTTGACCATCCTTTGTGACTAAAGCATTGATCTCTGGTCCAATAATTTTTAGAGCCTTGATGCCAATGGGTTTATTGTCACTGAGGCTTTTGATTAAGCCCATAATATCTGCTTTAAGCTGAAGCTCTTTAATCGAGCATAAAGTGTTGCCTTCAAAAGGTGCTCGATTTTTAAGAGAAATTCCTACAATACTAATTTCCGCATTTGGAAAGCTTGAAATAAAAGACAAAGAGATGTCATCTATTTCAGCATCAGCATTTATAGTATCGTCTAAGTTGACTTTTATATGTGCTTTAATATCATCTTCATAAAGCATAGCACCTATAATTAATACTAAGAACGAAATGGAAATAATTGCAATTATTCCAAGCAGTACTTTTTTCATGTTAACATTTTTAAGCGATAATTAATTGGGAGTTTAAAATACAAAACAATTCAATATTCTAAACAAAAGCAGGATTATTAAGAAAATGAAATATTATAAGGATATATATCCATAGTATATAATAAGAGATTTGTGAAGTATAAAATATGCTAATAATATTATATTTATTTTTGTTTTAAATATTAACTTTATGATAATTAATCATTTAAATATTTTTATTTATGAAGTTTCAATGCTTAGCTATTTGCACAATCATGGGTTTTTTCTATGCCTGTAATTTTCAATTAAAGCCTGATGTTTTATCAAAGGTTTATAATGAGGATAATTTACAAAGTCAGATCTATACTATAGATTCAGAAAAGGATACGACTTTAGTTGGTGAACAAGGTACCATCGTTAAAATATATGCTAATTCCTTTTATTCTACTGATAGTACTCTCGATTTATCAAATATTGAAATAGAGTTAAAGGAAGCCATAAAGCCAAGTGATTTTGTGCTTGCTAATTTGACTACTACATCAAGAAATAAAATGCTTCAAAGTGGAGGTATGGTGTTTTTAGATGCAAAAGTGAACGGCAAAAGGCTAAAAGTTAAAAGTGATGCTGAAATAGGTGTTATTCTTCCCGCTGTTGCTGTTGATAAGGATATGGAAATATTCAAAGGATATAGATTTATCGATGGAAGCATGGTGTGGAGCGAATCTTACAACAGAGTGCTAAATTCAGAATTGCAAAACTATGAACGCTCTTTTATAACCATTACTTATAGTTGCCAAATAGACTCTCTTCCTGATAGTTTATTGAATGCATATCTATTTCAGCCAGAAAGGGAGGTTGGAGATAAAACAATAATACAAGGGTATAACGTTGAGGTTGTTAAGATTGAGAAAAATTTGGTTGCCTTGAGAGAGAGCGTTAATGGGCTATTTATACCTGATGTTATTACCAATAAGGGTAGGAATGGATACGTAAGAGATTTTAATACAAGTTATATATTTAGCTCAAGCAGATTAGGTTGGACCAATATTGATAAGTTTTTTGATGATCCAAATGCTCAGGAAATTGATATGGTTGTGGATGTTACTAACCAACATGATTTTGACTATGTGTTTACATCCATGCTGTTGCCTGAGCTAAACAGCTATATATCAGGATATCAAAAAAATGACAACACCTATGGATTTACAGAAAGTGATAATGAAAAAATGATGTTACCTACAGGCATTGAAGCTACAATAATGGCTACAGCTTATCGCGATGATGTTCCATATTTTTCAATGAAAAAGGTAATTATTGATAAGTCATTGAATGTTCAATTATCCTTATCTGAAACGACACCAGAAGCATTAAAAAGTACCATTGAAACCGAGATTTAAATGTAATAATTGAGATTTTAATGTGTTAGATAGCTTTCAAGTACGTTGTAATATCTATTTGCAATAAATTCTGCTCCTGCTTCATTATAGTGCACGTCATCTGCCAAATAGGTGTCATTGAAGCCAGAATACATATCAACTGCAACAACCTTAGAGTTTGAAGTCGTTTGATTGGTTGCAATATTTATTACTTCTTGCTGTAGCTGTATGAAATAATTAGTTAGTTGTGTGTTCATTATATCCGAATGTCCTGGTGCCATTTGTTCAATTATGATGGTTACATTTGGGTTTTTAGCTTGAAGAATATCAATTATTGCATTGATGTTCTCTATAGCCTCCTCATAAGGCAGGTTGCTTAGGGCATCATTACCTCCTGGTGAACTAAATAATACAATATCTGGAGATCCCGTATCATTTAACCAATCGTTAAGTTCATTTAAGATTTGCCCAGATGTCCAGCCTCCTCGTCCTTCGTGATCAATATCAAATTCATCGCCATTATATAATGGGTAATCCGCTTCATCGCTTTGTGTACCAATGTAGTCAAAAGTCCATCCGTTTTCTGAGAGATCTTTCCATAGTTCATAACGATAACTCTCATATTCTGGACGGTAACCTTCCACTCGTGATGCACCTAAAGGCATTATTTTATTTATTGAGCTGCTTTTAGGCTTTGAATCTTTGTCGCTTTCTTTAGTGCAGCTGTTGAGTGTGAGGACTGTTAGAGTTATTAGCAATATTTTGATGCCTAAGTTCATTCGGAATTAATTATTTGAGATAAAATTTTCAATAATTGGTTGCGCTTTTTCTAAATCGTATTCATGTATTTTTAGTCTTATTGTATTTGATGTTCCACCACCAAAACCTGCTGCAATACCTGATTGAAACTCATTTTGAATAATGCTAAATATGCCTTCTTCCTCTAGAAGTCCCCTGAGCAATATTACTTGAATCTCAGACCCAGAGTATATTGTGATAAGTTCATGGCTTGAATTCATTAAATATTAGTTGAAAATTAGAGTAAAATCTCTTCAATATTTCCTTTAATAGTATGGCAGATATCATCTACGGGTAGGTCATTGGTATCTTCTCCAAATGGATCTTCAATTTCTTCGGCTAGAAGTTCCAAACTTGCAAGTATATACAATACAAAAAGCGAAATAGGAATAGCCCAATACTGAAAATCAGTAGCTAGTCCTATAGGAAGTGTCATTGTGTAAATAAATATTATTTTTTTCAGGAAGATATTATATGAATAGGGTATAGGTGTTTTTTTTATTCGCTCGCAACCACCAATAATATCAGTAAACTGTTTTACCTGATCATCAATAGTAATGTATATATTATCTGAAATCAATTTATCATCGTACATGATTTTTGTTTCATTGAATATTTTTTCTGCAATTATATTAGGAAGGTGATAGCTAGATTTAAATTCTTCTTCTGTTAAGTGGGTACTAAAGGTTAATTCTTCAGCCACTCTTTTATCTCTTAAATGATCTTTCATTGAGAAACAGTAATTGCTAATCAATTCAACAAAAAGCTTTCTTTTAACAGATGCTTCGCTGGGTAAGAAAGCACTAAGCTTTAAAGCTAAGTTTCTAGAAGTATTGACTAGAGCGCCAAGTAATTTTCTTCCTTCCCACCATCTATCATAAGCGCTATTAGTTCGAAATACCAACAATAAACCAAGAACAAAGCCTATTAGAGAATGTATAGCAATAGTACTTTTGAAATCTGTGTATTCTAATTCAATATAGACAATGCCCAATGAGTAAAGAGCGTATACTAGAATTATGTAAATCAATTTACGAAGGGTATCACTTTTGTGAAACTCAAAAATTAGGCTGAACCAATCTTTCGGATTGTATCTAATCATAATTTGAATAGGTTTTAATATTCATGTATGACTAAAATAAATAAAATGTTGTAGATAGACTAGAATGATTGATTACATTCAAATTCTAGTCAGCTTTTTGTTTTAATCTATAAATAAAAATATGTTGAGCCAAATCAGATCCTAGAATTAATTTTTGAGGGAATTTAATGACCGCTGCTTCTGTTTTGAACAATTTTAAATTATTGATATTAAATTCCTCAATTTCTGAAAATATTAAGCAAGGACTATCTATATCAATCGTTACATTGATGTTTGATTCAATTTTTATGGCCTCTAAGCTTTTTGATTGGCTTGAAAATTTATTTTCACTTAATACTCCAAAAGCATTTTTACTTACCTCTACTACTGTTATTGAGGCTATTCTATTTTGCGAAATTAAATTAAGACCACTTCGATTGAATATATCTCTTTTTACATTAATGGAATTTGTAGTTTTAATATCAAGACTAAACAAGCCATGGCGAACATGAATATTTGGAGGGGATATTCTTATTAGTTTGACGTTCTCAATGTTGTAAATTGATGCCAATAATTCATTTCCTAACAAAGAAAAGAAGGAAAATATGCCTATGATTTTCGTAAATCTTCTTCGATCCATCTAATCCTTAATCAAATCTTTCAATTAATTCTCCCATATTTCCATTTTGGTAATCTAAAATGGCTTGGTGTATTTCCTTTTCAGAGTTCATGACAAATGGGCCGTAAGTCACTAAAGGTTCATTAATGGGCTCACCTGAGAGCAGTATAAAGCGACTATCTTCAAGAACATTTATGTCAATATATTCGCCGTCATTATTTAGCCATATCATATCCTTTGATTTGGCAGTTTTATCATTAGACTTAATACTTCCGTCCAAGATGTAAATAAGGGCATTGTAAGTCTTAGGGATTTCTACAGGGAAATTTGCACCACTTTTGGTGTCAAAACGCAATAAAGTTTGTGGACTGTATGTTTTTGCAGGTCCGGTTATTTTTTCAAATTGCCCTGCAACAACATAAATTATTGCTTTTTCTTTTTTAATCAATGGGGTTTCTTTTTCTGAGAGCGGTAAATAGTAGGCAGGCTCCATTTTATATTTGGCAGGGGTATTTACCCAAAATTGAATAATTTCATTTTGACCTCCGGAATCAATAAGTTTCTTACTAGGTCGTTCACTATGAACAATGCCTTTACCTGCATGCATCCACTGAGTACCGCCTTCACTTACAATAGCATTGTTTCCAATAGAATCTTGATGATGTACTTCACCTTTGAATACAAAAGTGACAGGAGAGAATCCGCGATGTGGATGAGGGCCAACACCAGATTCACTTTGCTTTTTTCCTTTTTTTACAGGCAAAGATCCATGATGAATAAGAACAAAAGGGTCAATTTGATCAATAAGTCTGTCAGGTATTGGCTGTTGCAATAAAATGCCTCCCATATTTACTTTTTGAGAGGAAACAACCTTTTTAACTGTTCTTTTTTTCATGTTAATTAAGTTCTATAATTTTCTGTGAACGCTATCGCAGTATGGGGAATTTTTTGTTTCCTTGTACATGCACAAGTTCGATGTTGTGATTTAACCTTATTTAAAAACTGACATGAGAAATATGCCTTGCCATAGAAATCACCATTCCCCCATGTTTTGTTTTAACGACTTACCACGCACGTTAAACCTATGTTTTTGTTTTTTCTTACTCAATCATTATGGGTTTGTATCCCGCGACTTCTGCTTTGTCCATATTTATTTTGGTTTAAGATTTATATCTAAAGTAAAAATGTCATCTATAGCTTTATCACCTAAACTTTCGAAGAAGGATGTTGAACCATAACGAACATTAAATTTCGAACGATCAATTTCTATTTTCGCTTTGTATTCGTTTTCATTTTTTTTAACTGTGAACGTTAGAATTTCTGTTTTTCCCTTAATCGTTATTTCACCTTTTACAGAGGCTTCGGTATTATTAAATTCACTAGCATCAGTTATTTTGAACGACGCCTCAGGATAATCTTTAACACCAAAGAAATCATCTGACTTTAAATGAGATACTAATTTTTTATTATAGGTGTCATTTGTTAAATCTGTGCAGCTTATCGAGTTCATGTCTATTGTCATCTGACCTGAGATAATCTGATTGTTCTCTATTTCGAGTGAGGCATTTTTTAATTTTATAAAACCTTGGTGCTGACCTCCAATTTTTGTACCCGTCCATGCTACAGTAGATTGCTCTACATTAAAATTAATTTCTTGTGCTTCAATGTCAAAAATAAAGAGTCCTAAAAGAAAGCTCAAAATGAATTTAAATTTTGTCATGTTTTATGTTTTTGTTTTTACAAAATTGTCAATTCTTATTGATCTAAACATTAATGTACATTAATTAATTGTATCCTTCTGTTTTTTTGCCATTTCACTTCTTATTACGCTTAGTGCTTGAGGGGTTATACCAAGATACGAAGCAATCATTTTTTGAGGTACTCTATTAGCTAAATTCGGGTATGTTTCTAGAAATCTGCTATATCTAAATTGAGCAGAAGCGCTCATAAGCATAATCACCCTTTTTTGTAAGACTGCTATCCGCCGTGCCATTAAATGAGCATTTTCTCTTAGCTGTTGTTCAGAAAGAGATGCTATTCTAAAGCAATTGCGATCAAAAATGACAACCTCTGAATTTTCTATTGCGTCAATAAAAAGCTCTGTTGGTGTATTGAATTCTTGAGATTCAATATCTGCTATAAGCCAG
This sequence comes from uncultured Saprospirales bacterium, assembly GCA_913050195.1. Lineage (GTDB taxonomy): Bacteria > Bacteroidota > Bacteroidia > Chitinophagales > CAJXBJ01 > CAJXBJ01. The sequence continues at coordinate 14,604 of CAJXBJ010000002.1, read as the reverse complement.
CCTTCCGAAGCAAACATATAAATATGTTCTTTTCCTTTGTTATCAATAGAGTAACTCCTGAGCAATCCTTTTTTTACATAAAATGCTTTGGACGTAAACACGCCATCTTGTTGTAGAGTAGCTCCCTTTTTGAAGGACTTTTCAATAGCATTAGAGTCTAGGCTTAAGATGTCTTTAAGTTTATCCATTATACCTAAACTCTAACTAAACTGATAGGGTTCTTTCTTGTCTATTAAGTCTCTAATGTTTTCTAAAACTTGTTGCATATATCTTTTCCAAAAGATTTTACCAAAAATCCAATTAAGTGGGTAAAGTAAAATATTATTAGAGTATAAAGAATAAGAGTAGTCAATCTTTATTTTATTGAAAGCAATTTGAGTAGTCTCCCATTTGCCCACAAATTTGTAGAAACTCAACATCCATGATTGAAAGCTGTCAACCTGAATAATCCAGTATTTATTTTCATTTCGCTCTATAATTCGATCGACTGAGCCATAACCACCTTTTTGTAAAAATGATTTTTCGAAATGAACATTTTTGCTTGACCCTGCAATGCCCCAATTATTATCATCTGTTGTGTGTGTAACCTTTGGCATAACTCCCATACCTGTATGTATTTTTGACAGGTCACAAAGAATAGCAGTTTTAAAAGCTCGTTCAAGGGAGCATTCGAATGTGCTTGAGATTTTTACTTTGGTAATCATAAATAATCAATTCATACCAGGAAAGGCATCTACTTCTTGTACCTTAAGGTCGGGAAAGGCATCAACTATCTGTATTTTAAAATCGGGAAAGGCTTCAACTTCTTGCCATTCCCCACAGTCATCAGGAAAAGCATCTACCCATTTCACCTTAATGTCAGGGAAAGCATCAACAATTTCTACCTTAATATCAGGGAAGGCATCAACAATTTGTACTTTTCCATTTAGAGAAATACCATTCCAAGAACAATCTCCACTTTTCATCATATGTATAATTGCTGCTTTCTTTTTGATACTCGATAGCTCTTTAGATATCTTATACTTGTTAAGGATGTTGTCTGCTTCACTAGTGTTGGTTGTTAACGAAAGGGACAATAAACTGATTATAATTAATGTAATCGATGCTTTTTTCATGGCGCTTCTATTTTATAAGATTTACAATGTGCGTTTATGACTTGTTTTCCTAAGTAGTAAGTTAAAACCTTTTTTTGAAAAAGGGTGTAAGTATCTTATTTGAACGTATAATAGGCCTGATTTATTTAAAAATATTTTCTTCTTTATTATTATAGGTCTTAATAGTGGTATAAGTTAATTATTTATTCAACTTTGTGCTCGAAAAAATAGGTGAGAAGGTTGTGATTGATTTGGATAATAAAATGACTTCAATTAGTATTTTTTTAAGATTGAAAGAATTGCAGATGATGATTTGCTCGAAGATGCTTGTTAGAATTTTATCATTATGTTTATTCCCTCATTTATTGTGTGTTTTTTCAGTCTCAGCTCAATTCAAGCCGGTTGAGATTTTCAATAAAATGTTTAATGATACGGCTGCAAGCTCAGCTAATAAGTGGATAGCCTATCCGACCATAGCCTATGCCCCTGAGACTAGTTGGGAAATTGGTGCAGCAGCTATACTGGTATATTATGCCAATAAAGACACATCTAATCGACTAAGTGAGGTTAGCGGTTTTAGTTTTTTTACTCTTGAAAATCAATATGGTGCTCATTTTGAGCATGCGCTATACTCAGATAAAGATAAGTGGTTTGCACTTGGTAAATTAAAGTTTCAAAGTTACCCTCTATTCTATTATGGAATAGGTCCAGATATAATAGGCGATGAGCTTGCTATTGCAGGGGCTAATTTTACGTTGATTAGAGAACGTTTCCTACGAAAGTTATATCGTAACTGGTATTTAGGTATTGAGATAGATTTTGAAGGACTTAACGGCGTTGATATTGATTGGTTAGAAGATGACTATAAAGAGACCTTAATAGGTGAGGATGGATATAATAATTTGGGTATTGGATTGGGCTTAATTTATGACACCCGTCATAATGTTCTAAATGTACGTCACGGAATGCTTTCTGAAATTGGTTATTTGTTATATCAGCCTGAATGGGGCTCCACAAACCGTTTAAGCACCTTATTTTTAGATAATCGCTTCTTTTTTAAAACCACAAAAAGGAATGTGCTTGCATTTCAAATGATTGGTCAGTTCTCACAGGGAGAAGTGCCTTTTAATCAGTTGAGTATGATTGGTGGTGAGATGATGATGAGGGGGTATTATTTAGGCAAATACCGTGATAAAAACATGTTTGGTGTTCAGGCAGAGCATCGATGGTTACCATTTAAATTTAGCAAGCGACTTGGGGCTTCTGTTTTTGCAGGTATTGGTTCTGTTTCACCTAATCTACATTTTGATAAATTCTTGTGGACTGCTGGTGGAGGCCTTAGAGTATTAATCTTTCCTAAAAGAGATATCTACACAAGATTTGATGTGGGAATTAATCCCGATGGTTACGGTCTTTATTTATTTATAGGAGAGGCTTTTTAAGTCAAGTGCTTGTATAATCCTGAAAAGTACCACTACATTTCAACTGCTTTAATAAATTATAGCAATAGAGCACTAATACTTAATTAGACTTTAATTAATGCTATGTTTTTAAGCCTATCAGACTTTATTGTTTGACATTATTTCGCTCAATAATTAATTGACGTTTTTGCCAATTCTTTTTTAGCCCGCTTGAGCATAAAATTATGGCCATTTAAAACGGTATTTAACCTAAATGAAAAAAAATTAACTTTTTCAAGCGCTGTCAATTTATGACCCATTAAAAACCAATGAAATATTGCTGTCTAATTTATTTGTCAATTGATGTTCCTTGATATATAATATTGATTAAGATGGGTTTATAATATTATCAACAAACACCTTGTTGAAAACAGTTGATAACAACATTTTTATAAGGTGTTTTTTAGCTTTAGATTTGCTGTTACGAAAAAGGAAAATACTATGACAATAAAAGGAATTATTAAAAGGGATGCGTCAAGAAAACCCTTTAAATTAGAAAAAATAACTGGTGCAATTTTGAAGGCCATGAGGTCTTCTCAAGATGGTGATCTTGCTGATGCAGAGAGAGTTTCTCTAGAAGTGTATGCCACACTTTCAGATAGAAATGAACGAATTTCTAATTATATTCCTAGTGTCGAAGAAATTCAAGATGTTGTTGAGCAAACGTTGATGCAAAGTGAGTATCTAAATGCTGCAAAATCTTTTATCTTATATAGAAATAAACAAGCTGAAAAACGTCAGCGAAATATCTTTGAAAAGCGTCTTAACTTAAAGCCTTACGAATACCCTGAATTGTATGAATATGTGCCAGCAATAAGACACTCTTATTGGATTCATACTGAGTTTAATTTCACAAGCGATATTCAAGATTTCAAAACAAGACTTACAGATAGAGAGCGAAATGCTATAAAAAATGCAATGCTTGCTATCTCTCAAATAGAAGTAGCAGTAAAGAGCTTTTGGGGAGATCTTTATCACAAGATACCTAAGCCCGAAATTGGTTCTGTAGGAGCAACTTTTGGTGAGAGTGAAGTAAGACATGCTGATGCTTATTCACATCTCTTAGAAATATTAGGCTTAAACAAAGAATTTCAGGCGTTGAAAAAGAAGCCTGTAATAATGAGACGTGTACAATATCTAGAGTCAGCTTTATCCAAGGCTAAGAGTGAAAATAGTCGAGAATACTCGGAGTCTATTTTGCTTTTCTCTTTATTTATTGAGCATGTATCATTGTTCTCACAGTTTCTAATAATAATGGCATTTAACAAGCACAGAAATATGCTTAAGGGTGTATCAAACGTTGTTGAGGCTACATCAAAAGAAGAGCAAATACATGGAGATTTTGGAATTGACTTAATCAAAATTATTAAAGCTGAGAACCCAGATTGGTTTGATGAGGATTACAGCTTAAGAATTCAGGATGTTTGTAAAAAAGCATTCATAGCTGAAAGTGAATTAGTTGATTGGATTTTTGAAAAAGGCGAGCTTGATTTCCTTCCAAAAAAACAAATCAACGAGTTTATAAAAGATAGATTCAATAGATCACTTGAGAGTATTGGAGTTGAGAAGGTTTTTGAAACCAATGATGAGCTATTAAGTGAAACAGAATGGTTTAATGACGAGATTATTGGAACAAAGCACGGAGACTTTTTCGTCAAAAGATCAATCAATTACAGTAAAAGAACACAAAGTATAACAGGAGAAGACCTATTTTAAATATGAGTAATAAAACGACAAATAAAGAAAAGAACTTTAGCACCATAGCTAAAGAAACATTGAGTGGAGACGTATCATCAACTAAGCCTAATAAACCTTTTGAGTGGCTGAATGATCATAGCAGAAATTTTTTAGCTGCGGGATATTTAGCGCCTGGTTTAGCGCCTGAGCAGAGAGTTAGGGAAATTGCAGATAGAGCTGAGGCTATTCTTGGAATAGAGGGCTATGCTGATAAGTTTTACAATTATATGTCGCAAGGGTTTTACTCATTAGCTTCACCAGTGTGGTCAAATTTTGGAAAAGGTAGAGGTCTTCCTATTAGCTGCTTTGGATCAAATGTATCTGACGATATGGGTAATATATTATATACTCAATCAGAAGTAGGTATGATGTCCAAATTGGGTGGAGGCACCTCTGGCTATTTCGGTAATATTCGACACAGAGGAGCGAAGGTTAAGGATAATGGTGAGGCATCAGGCTCTGTTCATATCATGCAGCTTTTCGAAACTATGGTGGATGTTGTAAGCCAAGGCTCTGTGCGAAGAGGTCGTTTCTCTCCTTATCTCCCAGTTGAACATGAAGATATTTCAGAGTTTTTGGACATAGGTACTGAAGGAAATCCAATCCAAGAACTAACGCATGGTGTGACAGTAACGGATCAGTGGATGGAAGAAATGGTTGGTGGAGATACAGAGAAAAGAAATATCTGGGCTAAGGTTCTTCAAAGAAGAGGAGAAATAGGTTACCCTTATATTTTCTTTACTGATTCAGCTAATAAGGGAAAAGTTGATGTTTATAAAGACAAAGATCTTAAGATAAATGCCAGTAATCTATGTACCGAGATTATGTTGCCTTCTAATGACTCTTGGTCATTTGTGTGTGTGCTTTCATCATTAAATGTTTTGCATTATGATAAGTGGAAGGATACAGATGCTGTTGAAACGATGGTTTACTTCTTAGATGCTGTTATTACAGAGTTTATTCAAAAACTAGATGTGTACAAAAATTCCTTATACAGAGATGATAGGGAAACCTTTTTGTTCATGGAACGTGCATATAATTTTGCAAAAGAGAATCGAGCATTAGGTCTTGGAGTACTTGGTTGGCACTCACTTTTGCAATCTAAAATGTTAGCATTTAATAGTCAAGAGGCATTTAATCTGAATAATGAAGTGTTCAAACTAATTCAAAAGAAGTCTTACAAGGCATCTGAAGAGTTGGCTAGCAAATTTGGAGAGCCAGAGGTTCTAAAAGGATATGGAAGGCGAAACACAACGTTGAATGCGATTGCACCGACGACTTCTTCCGCCTTTATTTTAGGCCAAGTTTCACAAGGAATTGAGCCAATTTGGTCTAATATATATGTTAAAGATATTGCCAAAGTTAAAACGACAATAAGGAATCCATTCTTATTAGATCTTCTTGAGGAGAAGGGGCAAAACACACAAGAAGTGTGGAGGAGTATTAGAGATAGAGATGGCTCTGTACAACACCTTGATTTTCTTACTGAAGAAGAAAAAGATGTCTTTAAAACATACTGTGAAATAGATCAAATGGACATTATCTATCAGGCCGCTAATCGACAAAATTATATTGATCAAGGCCAATCAGTAAATGTTATTATTCACCCTGATATGCCAGTCAAGGACATTAATAAAATTTATATTAATGCTTGGAAATTAGGTCTTAAGTCTGTGTACTATCAGCATAGTATGAATGCTGCACAGAAATTTAAGCAGAATAAGGAATGTACGAGTTGTGAGGCTTAGAATGCTTCACAGCTTAATTTTCAAATTAGTTTAGTTCTCTTCGTATTAGCCTTAGCGTAGATAAGGCTAAGATTGTCGACCTTCGTTTCTACTACGTAAAATAATGGGATTGAATATTTCAATCCCATTATTTTTATTTTCGAGCATCTATAAAGCTCTTGACAAAAAATACCATTGCCATTACAGTTGTTAATATCATTGTAGTGACACGAATTATAGCTAGGGTATCATTTCTATCTAAAGCACCCAAAAGAGGTTTAATGAGCCCAATTAGTACAACTAATGTAAGTGTAACAACAATGTGGGCGATAACTTTATTTTCATTTTTAACGCCTTTATTTAAAATTAATATCACTATTCCAATACCTGTTGGAATCAAAGCGGTAAGTGAAGGGGTTTCAGATGAAAAATATCCCCAAAGTGATAAAGTAATTAAGGCGGCAGCATTTATTAAACTAGCGATATAGGCTTTCATATTGTATTAGGTTTAGTTTATCTTATTGTGAGACAAAGTTAAACTATCATCAGCAAAATCTAATTAATTTATATCATATTATTTAAGATAGGAAATTAGTAATTTTTAATACCATACTTATATTTATAAGTATACCTTAAAGAGATGATAGGAGGTGTATAAATAAAGGCTAGCTTTGTCCTCAAAATCGTGCCTTTACTATGAAATTTATTCTTTCAATATTTTTTGCATTATTGTCATTTAATATAGATGCTCAATATGAATCCAGATATCTATTAAAAGTTGATTCTATTCTGAATAAAATTGAATTAGCTAAACATGACTCTGTGGCTGTTAGAAATTATTTTGATGTCCTAGCTCTTACAAAAACAAATAATGATAAAATATACTTTGAATTCGCAGATAAGATAGACTCTGTATGTAGTCGTCAATTGAGGAGCAATATCTCTAAAAAGGACAGTAAGATATTTGTCTCTAATATTATTCGCTTGCATAATAATGTTGCAAAAAAATATATGGATTTAGGGAAAATTGATAAAGCAATATATACATGTAGCAAGGGACTTAAATATTCGGATAATCAAGGTTTTGAAAAGCTTCGCTCTGAAACATTTAATATTATTGGTTTAAGCTATATAGAGATTAATGATTTTGAGAAGGCTATCGTTAATCTATATAATAGCATTGAGTTAAGAAGATTGATTAATGATACAAAAGGCATAGCAGGTTCACTTAACAATATTGGTCTTGTTTATTATTATCAAAATGATTTTGAAAATGCGATTGATCACTTCAAAAAGAGTTTAAAAATATCTCAAGAGAATAATGACAAAGATTTTGCCTCAAATACATTAAATAATATAGGTGTTCTGAATAAAATTAAAGGGGATTATTTGGAAGCGATTAAATACTACAATATGAGTATGGAGTTAAATATTGAACAGGGTATGAAAAATGAGACGGCCACTTGTTTAAATAATATTGGGCATATACATCTTCTTCAGGGAAATATTGATAAAGCGATTGAGAATTATCAAAAATGTTTAGATATAGCTAAATCTTTGAAAAAAAGAAAAAGTATAGCAAATACGCTTAATAGTATTGGGCTGTGTTACAAAAAGAAGAACAAAGAAAAAAAGTCTATTGAATATCATATCAAAGCATTGGCAATATTTGAAGAAATAGATGATAAAAGAGGTGTTTCAATGGTGCTGAACAATTTAGGTGCTATGAAACAAGATCTTGCAGATTCCTTGTTAAATATTGATATGGAATTGGCTCAAAGATATTATAATCAAGCTATGAAATATTATTCTAGAAGTAAGACTCTTTCAAAAGAGGTTAATGATTTATCATCTATATCTCTTAATAATCATAATATCGGACATATTTATTACAGATTAGGCCAATATAAAAATGCCATTATTATTGGACAAAAAGCTCTAGAAATTTCGAATTCAATAGGTTATGTTGAAGACATGGAAAGAGATTATGACTTTTTATATATGGTTCATAAAGAAGCCGGTAACTATAAGAAGTCATTAGAGATGTTTGAGAATTACTCAGAATTAAAAGATAGTATAAAAAGGAAAGAATTTGATTTTGAAGTTCAAAGACAGGATTATCAATTTCAATTTGAGAAGAAGGAAGAGCTAGCTAAGCTTGAACAACTAAAAAAAGATGAGCTAGTTCTTGAAGCAAATAATAGAAAAAATATTATACTTCTTTCTGCTGTATTATTTAGTTTGTTAGTTATCATTTTTAGCTTTTTTGTTTTTAAAAGATTATCTCAAATAAAAAAGCAGAATAAGATAATTGAGTATCAAAGTGGAGTGGTAGAAAGGCAGAAAGTTAAAGTGATAAATGCTTATAAAAAGCTAGAGAATAAAAACAAGGAAGTTGTAGATTCAATTGTCTATGCAAATAGAATTCAAAGTGCTATTCTTCCTAGAGAAAAAATGATTAAAGAAAAACTTAAAGAGGCATTTATATTATTTAGACCAAAACACATTGTTAGTGGTGATTTCTTTTGGTTTCAACAAAAGGGGGATAAGCTATGGTTTGCTGTGGCAGATTGTACAGGCCATGGTGTGCCAGGTGCATTTATGAGTATGTTAGGAAACAATGCTCTAAAACAGGCAATAGAAGCTGGTATGAGAAGACCTGGACATATATTAGATTATCTAAATAAATATGTTCAAGAAACAGTGCATGATAATAATCATGAGGTACAGGTTAATGATGGCATGGATATATCTCTTTGTCAGCTTAATCTTAAAACCAAGGAACTTCAGATGGCTGGAGCTATGAATGAAGTATATGTTATTCGTAATGGGGAGCTAAAGATTTTATCAGCAGATAGACAACCAGTAGGACATTATATTGAATCAATTAGAGTTCCATTCAAGACAAATCATATGCAACTTCAAAGTGGCGATTGTATCTATCTTTTTAGTGATGGCTATTATGATCAGTTTGGAGGTGAAAAAGGCCGTAAATTAAAAATTGGTCCTTTTAAAAAAATGATTACGAATATAAGTGGCAAACCTATGGAAAATCAATATGAAATACTGAAAAATCACCTACACAGTTGGATGGGAAATGAAGAGCAGGTTGATGATATTTGCATTATGGGAATTCGGGTTTAGATAATCATCTTTATATTTTGCAAGTACAAATTTTTACGATTATTTCAATTGCATAATTCTGTTTGGAGAAATCAATTTTCTATTTGACCACCAATGCTATTCCAGAATTCATTTCTCTTCTCAATATCATTGAAGCACCCACCATATTCAATTGTCGAAGTAAAGCTGTTCTTATCCTTTATGCCTCTAGATGAAACGCATAAGTGTTTTGCATTAATAACAACTATAACATCTTTTGTTTCAAGCGTATCTTGAAGCTCCTTTAGAATTTGTAAGCATAACCTTTCTTGTACTTGCGGTCTGTGCGAATAGTAGTCTACAATACGGTTAATCTTTGATAGACCTATTACCTTATCTTTGGGTATATAGGCAATGTGCGCGTGACCAACTATTGGGAGAAAATGATGCTCGCAAGATGAATCAATATTAATATTCTGCTCAACCAACATTTTTTGGTAGCCATATTTATTTTCAAATGTTGAAAGTTTTGGTTTATTCTCTGGGTTAAGCCCATAAAAAAGTTCTTTAACATACATCTTTGCAAAGCGATAAGGCGTGCCTGATAAACTGTCATCTGATAAATCGAGGCCTAGCTCCTCCATTATTTTAGCGAAATACTTCTTTATGTTATGTATTTTTTCAGCATCAGATTTCTCAAATGCTTCAGGATGCAATGGTGTTTCAATATTGGTTGAAATGTGGTTATCCCCAATAATTTCTATTTGTTCTTTGTTCATAATTCAAATCTTATTTACCACAGCATTTTTTGAATTTTTGCCCACTACCACAAGGGCAGGGATTGTTTCTTCCCACTTTAGGATTTGATCGAATATAAGGACTTTGAGGGCCACAGCAACTTGAATTTTGACAACATGGTTCCTCTTTTGGATTTTGAAAATCGTTGAATGTATATTCTTGTTCCACTCTTATCTTAATTTTTAGTGTCGCAAAAATACGAAGATTTATTTAACGCAACTAGTTGCGTTAAATAAATGTATTATTGTTGTTACTCATTATGTTTTTAACTTATAACATATGATCTCACTTTAAATTGAAGCTCGCTATTATAAAGTGTGCCATTTAATGTAACTTAGGTTTTTAAGATGCTTAGGTCTTTTCAGAAATATAGCTGTGTAATTTTCTTTTTATTACTAGTGAGCCAACTAATCTACGCGCAAAAAGAATCTAATATATGGTATTTTGGAGTGGAGGCAGGACTGGATTTTAATAGCGGTAGTCCAGTACCTCTCACTGATGGCGTCATGAATCAATTTGAGGGATGTGCTAGTATAGCGGATAATAATGGAAACCTTCTGTTTTACACAGATGGACTTGACGTTTGGAATAAAAACCATGCACCAATGACCAATGGAAATGGTTTGCAGGGACATATTTCAAGTACTCAGTCTGCCATTATAGTTCCAAAGCCTGCATCAGATAGTCTATATTATATTTTTACAGTAGATCCAGCTAATAACTTTGGACCAAATGGTCTAAGTTATTCAGAAGTGGATATGAGTCTCTCAGGAGGAGATGGTGCGGTTACAAACAATAAAAACATTAGCTTACTTACTCCTACGTGTGAAAAGCTCGTAGCGACAATGCATAGTAATGGGACCGATATTTGGGTTGTAGTACATGGCTGGAATAGTGATGCTTACTATGCTTATTTAATAACTCAAAATGGAATTAATCCTACACCAGTAACTTCCAATGCTGGAGCATTTATTGGTGGTAATGCAAGTCAGATAAGTCATTATATGGGTTATATGAAAATATCACCAGATGGCTCTAAATTAGCGGCTGTACATTATCAATATAATGAAACAGAGCTTTTATCCTTTGATAATACAACTGGTATAGTTAGCAATCCAGTTACAGTGCAGAATAATTATCAAGGTAATGGACCTTATGGCTGTGAATTTTCTCCATCAGGACGCTATTTATATGTAACGACATCTTTGTCATCAGGATACATTCATCAATATGATTTGAACGCTAGTAATATAATGGCTTCAGAGGTGCTAATAACTACTATGCCTAATGTTGGTTCACTCATACAAATAGGTCTTCAACTGGGCCCAGACAATAAAATTTATTCAACTAGGAATGGTACCACCGTACCTTTTGGAGGATATCCTTACGTTAGTGTCATAAATGACCCAGATTCATCAGGCTCAAAATGTAATTTTGTTTTAGATCAATTGTTTCTTGATGGTAAAAATGTAAATATGGGATTCCCTCCATTAATCGTGACTCATTTTGGTAATATATCTTTTAACTATGATAGCTTATGTATAGGAGACTCTGTCATATTTAACTGTTCAAATAGTGATGCTACTCAAGTAAGCTGGGATTTTGGAGACCCCAATTCAGGTTCGGATAATATTGGAAATGGAAGCAGTGTGAAGCACCTTTTTTCAGCCCCTGGTACATATACAGTTACAATGCAAGGGAACCTTCACGGGAATGTTAAAACACATGCTACAACTATCGAAGTTTTGCCGTCGCCTGAAATAGACTTAGAGGATACATTGTATTTATGTATAGGTAATGATGTTACTATGGATGTAACAACTCTAGGAGCTACATACTTGTGGAACGATGGTTCAACCGGTCCGAGCTATACGGCAAACGCCTTAGGTGATTATAGCATTACAATCACGGACAGTGTAGGTTGTACGAGTAGCAAGCAAATAAAAATTTTAGAAGAAGAGTGTGGAGACAAAACAGTTTATCTCCCCTCAGCTTTTTCTCCTAATAATGATGGATTTAATGATGTGCTTCATGTTAGGGGAAGTGGAATAAGCTCAATAGAGTTAAAGATTTATAATAGATATGGTCAGCTTGTGTTTGAGACCACAGATATTAACCTTGGTTGGGACGGAACATTTAAAGATAAGAGCCTTAATGGTTCCGTTTTTATAGCGCACCTAAAAACCATCTTTTACGACGATGAAGAAAAGTATTTAATCGGCAATGTAACTTTAGTTAAATGAACAGTCATTGATTAAAGACCAATAAGAGTTAAATCACTTCACTTAATTAGTTCATCAAGTTCTTTAATAGCGACCACTACTTTGTCATTTTTATTTGGCTGATTAATTAGGCTGCCGCTGTTATTGACAAATTTCCAGCCTAACTTTTTAAGTGACATATAGTTGTCCATTTCTATTTGCTGAATAATTATGATGTTATTACCTACACAAAATCCGGGATTAGTTGTTTCAAAATCCTTAACAGCATGGTTTATTTGCCTAATTATTGGAATTCCTTTTTCATTCCTTTCTTGAATAAGCTTTTGAAAATAGGGTAGTAGAGTATGATTGATATCAGAAAACCTTTTAAAGCTATTTATTGTTGCAGAATCTGAATAAACTTGAATGTTATCTTCTGGAAGTAATCCTTCATGAGTCCTGAATACAGGTGTGAAAGCCTCAAGAAGCATCCAGTCTTTTAATAACAGCTCTGTTCTAAGATAGTTTTTAATTAAAGGTTTCTTTACAGAAGTATACCCACCTACATCACTATGAATCATTGGTAGTCCAGAATAAGAAGCGCTTAAATAAGCATCAAAAACACTTCCTAATCCATCTTCAGCAGAGTAGTCCACCATCTGATCTCCTGCCCACATCATAGATGAATACTGTTCCGTTTTCATTCCTCCAGATCGATTAAAAAAGAAAAGTTCTTTTTCGGAATTCTCTGTAATTATCTCATAATTTAATTTGGACCACAAAACTGGATACTCATTGTGCATTTTCAGCATTTGTATCATAATGTCTGAATCATCTCCAATAGGATACCATTCTGCAAAATCAGCCATCCATCCAGAGAAACCTTGATTAACCAAATTAGTCTGTATGATGTTCTTCATCCACTGAAAGGCTTCATTCTTGAATAAGTCAATCATGTAACCTTTAATACCGCCAAATTCAAATTCCTGGGCAATTCCTTTATTGGAAACAAAATAGCCATTTGAAATACCTTCTTTAACGTAAGGGCCATTTTTAGCGAAGAAAGGGTTGATATAGCCTAGGAGCTTGATGTCTTTTTCCTTCAGCTTTAATTTGAATTCAGTAAAATCCGTATAATGATCTTTGTCCAGTTTCCATGTCCAGTTTAGTCTGCTTCCAAATTTAGTTGGTTGTTTCCCAACCCAATCTTGAATCCAAAGTGCATTAACTTTGACGCCTGCATCAGTAAGTGCATAGAGCTTTTGTAAAACACATTTAGAGCCGCCCTGAGCACCTATTACTGTGCCTAATGACCAATTAGGGAGTTGATATGGCAATGGCTTATTCATATTGTTTATTTCTGTCGAAGAAGCACCATAACCTAATTCAAAAGAAACTGAGGTGTCAAAAACATCAAAGTTGATTAAGTCGTTGTTGAACTCAACTTCTGAATATGCATAGTCATTCCATGTGAAAGATCGATTCATATTAGTAGTAAACTTTGGCAATGGACAATAGCTTGCATAACTTTCTCCAGAAACGCCTGCCATTGATGTCCATTTGCTAATACTTCCACCACCTCTTCCTATTCCATTTTCTTGAGTAAGATTAATAATAGATTTATTAGGCTCCTTATATCCAGAAAACTGAATACCACCACCATAAATTATTTCTTTGGATATTCTTTTAAAAGGAATATGCCAATGACCAATACTTTTGTTGGAGGATATCACCAGCTTTATTTTTTTGTTTGCAACCTTATTAATGCGCATAAGTATTTCTACATCTCCATCTTTTAAAACAAGAGATTGCTTGTCACGTTTTGTGATTTTATAGCCTGAAACTGATTTAGCTTTCTTGAAAGAAACATGATAAGACCCTAAATTTTCTTTAACCTTAAGCTTGGCGTTTTGGAAATAGATTTTTCTTAAGTCAATTGCAAATAGTTCTAAATTTGACGGCAGCTCATTTATTATAATATACCCTCCCGATGTATCGATGGATTGAGCCTTTGATGAGCTTAATAAAGAGGTTAATAATATAAAAAGAATACAGCGCAAAGGGACTGAACTAATCTTGATAAAAGCCTAAATCCTTCATTTTGCGTCTTTTTCCAGAGGAGATTTCAACTTTAATTACTCGTCCTGTCTTACAATGGCAAGCATAACAAAGTTCAACCTTATTTGAATCAAAATCAAAAACAATTGAATTGACTTCAATATTTTCACTGTTTAAAAACAGTTCAATTTGTTCTTTATAAGTATCAAGGGTAAACGTATCTGGTACAAAAGATCCAATCCATGGATCTGAACAACCAGTTTCATCAAAATAGAAAAGATTAAGGTCATTATTTTTATTGCATGAAAGCAATATCATAACTGACATTAATGGAATTAGGTATAAAGCCGACTTAAACACTTAATTTTTATTTTTTTTCATGTATTCTTCAAAAGCTATAACGCGATTTTTTAAATCTTGTTGTTCT
>CAJXBJ010000001.1 GCA_913050195.1 uncultured Saprospirales bacterium | reverse complement strand
TTCGGAATACATCATTGACTCCATCACCATTTGGAGAAAAGGCAGAAGGTATAAATAATGAATTATTAGCACAGTTCTCTAATATTATTGTAGAATCCATAGTTAAAGTTGTGCAAGCATTTGAAACAGTATAGTTAATAGTGTACGATCCTGTAGCTGCAGACCAATTAACGTTTTGTGTATTTTCTGTATATCCATTGCTAAAGCTCCATGCATAACTCAATGTATCTCCTTTTGAAGCATCATTGAAAATAATTTCATTATCAGCACATAAATTGCTGTGAGTAAAATCAATTTCTTCCATTCCAATTAAGTCCTCAACAAATACATCACCTTTGAAAAAGTTAGGAAGTCCAATATTAGGATTGCTGCTGAGAGCTAGCCCATTTGAAGTAGCATTGCAAGCATTACCTGCTAGATTTGGTTGATGTATTACACCTAGGCCAGCATTGCCACTTTTTGACCAATATATTTTATTGTCAGGCCCAATTTGAATTGCAACGGCATATGAGGAAGGACTAGCACCTGTATTACTTACAGCTGTTTTAGAAGCCTCTATAGCGGATTGAGAGCCTAAGCTAACATCCATTTGATAAATTGTGCCGGATGCAGAATAATATGCAAATTGATCATTTGGAGAAAACTCTACACCATAAGGTGTTTCAGAGCCAAAATCAAAAGTACGGGCATTTGAAAATTTACCTGTATAATTATCAAAGTCGTATAAATCAACAAGTTTTGAGTAAGCTAAAGTATGACTAACCATTGTTCCGGCATGATTTGCTTTTAATTGTCCACTTGCTGAATTATAGTTGCCACCCACATGAGATGTGCCAATATTTGTTATTACAGGTCCGCACAAACCATCAGGTCGAAGTAAAAATGCATACATGTTTGCAGTTGCCCACTCAACAGTAATTATCCATATGTCTCTTCCATTTGAATGTCGGATAGCGGTTAGTTTTTCTGGAGTTTGTGCAACTAGTTCAGTGTTTTTCGTACTAGGGATTAATTCTCCCAATCCGAAATTTAGGGTTCTGTCAATAATGGAATAACACATACCCGCATGCTCATTTGGGAAGTTTGGGTTAGGCGAAAAGCCAGCTTGCATTGCTGTTGTAAATAAGTATATTGAATCCGTACTACCAGGTAAAGGAACAAAAAGGGCGCCTTGGCAACTAGTTGGATTTCCAAATAAATCGAATGCATTAGGAACTTGTGCATGTGATCCGTCATATACTTCATCACCTTGAGTGTAGAAAAGAAGATTCCCTTGATCGTCATTAAGAACAGCACTACATTCTGTTGTTGAAAACATAGGGTTGCCAGTGTAAGGGATGTTTATGGGAGCACCTCCGCTAAAGTCAACAGCAATTGCGGGATTACCAAAAAGCCACAAGTCTTTAGCTTGAGCACTTAAGAATAAATGTGTAGAGATTAGAGTTAAGGTGAAAAGACTTTTAAGCATTATTGAAATAAAAATACGGCTTTATTTTTATTTTGCATGAGTCAAAAATTTTGAATTAAAAAATTAAAAAATGAAGGTATTGGTTCTGAACTGTGGAAGCTCGTCAATTAAAAGCTCTATAATCGATACAAAGATTAGAAAAGAACTTTTTCGTTTTAATATAGAACGAATCAATGTTGCACCATCAGGAGAATTGAATGGGAAATCAATTGAATTTCAAGGAACTGGTCATGAGGCTATTTTGCCACAATTGTTTAAATATCTTGATGAGTGTAGCTTTGATGCAATAGGTCATAGGGTTGTGCATGGTGGAGCTGATACTGATCGTCCTCATTTAATAAATGACTTAGTTAAAAATAAAATAAAGTCTTTGTCAGTGTTGGCACCTTTGCATAATCCAATAAATTTAATGGGTATTGAGGCAGCCGAAAAAGCATTTCCGGATCTGCCTCAGGTTGCTGTTTTTGATACTGCCTTTCATGCTAGTTTGCCAAAGCGAGCACTTACTTATGCTATTCCCAAAGTCTATTCCGATAAATATCAAATACGTCGATTCGGTTTTCATGGAAGTAGCCATAAATATGTGGCTAAACTAGCAGCATCATATTTGGGTGAAAATTGGAGAGATCTTAGAATAGTTTCGTGTCACTTAGGAAATGGAGCAAGTGTATCAGCTATTGAGTACGGGCGCTCTATTGAGACATCAATGGGCATGACTCCTTTAGAAGGTTTAGTTATGGGAACTAGAATTGGAGATATCGATGCTGGGGCATTACTGCATTTGATGAGGCAGGAAAAGTTAAGTCCAGACCAAATGGATCAAATACTTAATAAGGAAAGTGGTCTGAAAGCTTTGTCAGGAGCTAGTTCAGATATGCGTGATATTGTGGAACGTACAACAAAGGGTGATTCATCTGCTCAGCTTGCCTTACAGGTTTTTACACATAGAATTCGAAAATATATTGGTGCTTATACGGCAATAATGGGTGGTGTAGATATTGTGTTATTTACCGGCGGTATAGGCGAAAACTCTGCTGTAGTTAGGGATCGTTGCTGTCAGAGATTAGAATACATGGGAATACAGTATGACGAAGATAAAAATATAGGCTTAAATCTTAGTGATAGTAATAATGTGGCCCTTTTCTCTAAGGATAATAGTAGGGTTAAGCTAATGGCTGTTAAAACGGATGAACAACTTTCTATTGCCCGTGAAACGGCATCTATAGTTAAAGAGCGCTTTAAGGTCAATAATGATTTGCAGATTCCTATAGCGGTTTCAGCAAGGCACATTCATTTAACTCAGGAAGCAGTAGATGTATTGTTTGGCAAAGATTATCAGCTAACTAAAAAAGCAGATTTGTCACAACCAGGTCAATTTGCTTCAAATGAGAGAGTTACAATAGTAGGGCCTAAAAATCAAATTGAAAAAGTGCGGATTTTAGGTCCTTGTCGTTCTAAGAATCAAGTTGAGATTTCGCGTACGGATGAATTTTATCTTGGCATAGATGCACCAGTAAGAGCTTCAGGTAAAACAGAAAACACGCCTGGCATAAAATTAATTGGTCCGGTAGGAAACCTTCAGCTTGATAATGGAGTTATTTGTGCATGGCGTCATATTCATATGACACCAGATGATGCAGCTAGTTTTGGTGTTAAGGATAAGGATATTATTGATGTTAAAGTGCATAATGCTGAACGTCCCTTGACCTTTGGCAATGTTCTGATTAGAGTATCTCCAAAATATAAATTAGAAATGCATATTGATACAGATGAGGCAAATGCCGCTGAGCTGCCAATGTATTCTGAAGGAGAGCTGGTACATACAGATGTAGAGGCCAGTATGCTAAATAGAAAGACAAAACTTAATAAGATTTAGCCTTTTTACATAAAATAAGTTTCAATTGTTTTATTTAAGCTAGCGAAAATTTTTATTCCTCATTGAAATTAGCTTGAAAATACTTTACGTTTGATAGTAACTATTCTTCAGCTTCTTGATCTTTATTTGAAGCACTTGAATCTGTAGCATTTTCTTCGACTGTTTGGGAAGAATCTACTAAGCTACTATCCAGAGATAAACTATCCAAGCCTTGAGTAGATTCAACTGCTTGAGTAGAATCTAAAGTTGTAGCAGGTTGATCATTTTCAATAAATTCACCTGTTTCAACGACATCTGTTTCTGTGCTTGCATTATCTGATCCCATAAAGAAATAAGCCCCAGTACCAATACCACCTATTAAGAAGATGACTATAACTGCAATCAGAATTAATTTTTTCTTTTTCCCACCATTATTATGCTCTTCAGTATCTGTGTCGTATGACATATCGCTTTTCGAATGCTCATCTTGGTCACTTGATTCTTCATCATTTAAGTTAGTGCCCGAGGCTATATTTTTATACTTATCTTCAATTACGCCTTTGTCATCTTTTGCTATTTCAAATTGAGCGTATTTTTCTTTTTCCTCCTCAGAAATAACTATGCCTTCAATACTTGCTGGACTAACTTTATATTTTGAGCAAAGGTTTATGATGACCTCTTTTTCCCTTCCATCGAATTGCTTGACTATTTTTTTAACCTTTCTTCTGTACTTTTTATCGTGTTTATAAAAAAAGTCCATTAAAATGTCTTCGAACGCTCTATTTAATTCCATACCTATCTATTAATTTGAAGATTGTAAAACCAAAGTTGGTACATAAATATACATTCTAAATTTCTCAATGACAATATATCTTTGAATATCTTTTCATGTGTAATTTTATCATTACATTTAAAGGTGCAAAAAATGTTGCGAAGAGATTTTTTAAATTTTCTAGGTAAAGTAGGAGTGGTTTCTTTGCCTTTAGGTATTGCTCCATTTGGGCTATTGAGCTCTTGTTCAAATTCAAAACAAACAAATGACTTAAAAAGATTAGGTATTGAGCCTAGTACCGAGGATAATCTTATCTTGATAGATGGTTTAGATTATGAGGTTTTGTGTGCATGGGGGGATTCAATTAATAATGTGGATTATTTCGGTTATAATAATGATTATACAGCCTTTATTCCAATCGATAATGATAGTGCCATCTTTTGGGTTAATCATGAATACCCTAAGCCCCTTTTTGTGAGTGGTTATCAAGGTGGCCTAAAAACAAAAGAACAAGTTGATAAAGAGCTTTATAATGTAGGGGGGAGTATTCTAAAAATCAAAAGGACTCAAGCGGGCAAATGGAAGGTGGTCAAGGGAGATAAATTGAATAAAAGAATTACAGGCCATACTAAAATACCGTTTTATTGGGATGAAGCTATATTTGGAAAATCAGCGGCAATGGGAACTTTGGGTAATTGTTCTGGTGGAGTAACGCCTTGGGGTACAATTTTGACATGTGAAGAAAATTATGATGCTTTTTATGGTGAAGCAATTATTCAAGATGGTGAAAGAACAACTTCAGATCCTTTCTTGCAATACAATAAATATTATGATAACCCTCCAGAGCATTATGGATGGGTCGTAGAAGTGAATCCATTAACAGGGGAGTCAAAAAAATTAGTTGCGCTTGGAAGGTTTATGCATGAATGTGCGACAATACAAGAGCTTGATGATGGTCGTTTAGTTGTTTACACTGGTGACGATACAAATAATCAATGTCTCTACAAGTTTATTTCTGATAAGCCAGGGAGTTTAAAAGAAGGAAAGCTTTATGTGGCTAGTTTAGAACAGAAGAAATGGTTATCCTTGGATATTAATGATAATGAAGCATTAAAAGAGCATTTTAAAACTCAAACTCAAGTACAAATAAGAACTCGGGAAGCAGCTCATTTTATTGGTGCAACACCATTAGATCGTCCAGAAGATATAGATATTGACCCTATTACAGGAGATGTTTTTATTAGTTTAACAAATAATAAAGACAAGGGTAATGCACATGGGTCTATTTTAAAGCTTCATGAAAAGGAAGGAGATAAGTCTTCTTTGGAATTCGACTATGAGCATTTTTTGACAGGCGGGCCTGAGAGTGGATTTACATGTCCAGATAATTTAGCTTTTGATAAAAAAGGTAATTTATGGTTTACTACAGATATGTCTGGTTATTTAGTAGGAGTACCTCCTTACGAGTCTTTTGGAAATAATGGTTTGTTTGTTTTTTTTAGAAGTGGTCCGCACCAAGGTCAATTAGCACAAATTGCCTCAGCGCCAGTAGATGCAGAATTAACTGGTCCAACCTTTAGTCCTGATGGAAAAACTTTATTCTTGAGCGTTCAGCATCCAGGAGAATATTCAAAAAGTTTAAAAGATTTGAGTTCAGATTGGCCGGATAAAAATGGAGCTATTCCAAAGCCAGCGGTGGTAAGTATACAAGGGCCCTTTTTAGATTCGCTTGTCTAAGGCAGGGGAATTCATTAAATTAGTATAAATCAAAAAACAGCTATGAACGAAGCTAAAAAAGAATTCATGGATGCTGCTATTCAAATGGCTATTGAAGGTGTGCGTTCTGGGCAAGGAGGTCCCTTTGGTGCAGTAGTAGTAAAAGATGGTGTAATTGTAGGCAGAGGAAATAATAGAGTAACCTCCACCAATGATCCAACAGCTCATGCAGAGGTTGTAGCTATTAGAGATGCTTGTAATAATTTAGGAACGTTTCAATTGGAGGGTTGTGAAATTTATACTTCATGTGAGCCTTGTCCAATGTGTCTTGGTGCCATATATTGGGCACGTCCTTCTAAATTATATTATGGATGCAATAAGCATGATGCTGCTGAAATTAATTTTGATGATGATTTTATATACAAAGAGATAGCTATAGATAATGAAAAAAGAAAAATACCCTTCATACCTTACATGAGAGATGAAGCTTTGGCTTCTTTTAAAGCATGGACTGATAAAGATGACCGTATAGCTTACTAAATTGTATTATGTCAGAAATCACCTTTTTTTTAAATCATATAGAAGAAAATCAACAAGAGGGGGCATTGTGTATAATTACAGAAACACATGGCTCTACACCTAGAAAAGTGGGCTCTAAGATGTTGGTGTTTCCTAATGGTAAAATAATTGGAAGTATTGGAGGAGGGCGGTTAGAAAAAAAAGTGATTGAAGATGCAATTGGCGTTTTGGAGAGTGGTCAAGCGCGTCAATTTGATCATGCCTTAGTCTTTGATCATGAAATGTGTTGCGGTGGCCGTTTAAGTATTTATATAGAACCTATGATACCAAAAAAGAATTTACACATATTTGGAGCAGGACATATTGGAAAAGCACTGGCAGAGTTAGCTGTGGAGTTGGAGTTTAATGTGACTGTGATTGATGAAAGGTCGGACTTAATTAAGGCATTGGATCATCCGTTAATACAAAAACAAAACATGTCGCATAAGGATGCGTTTAAAATGCTTAACTTTAAGGAAAAGGATTTTGTAGCAGTTATTACACATGATCATGCATATGATCGTGAAATTATTGCTCATTGTGGGAAATTTGATTTGGCTTATTTGGGCATGATAGGAAGTAGGCGTAAAGTCGAATTTTCCAAAAAGATTTTTAGAGAAGATAATGCTTTGACAGAGTCACAAATGGATAGTATAGATTGGCCAATGGGTTTAGAAATAAAGGCTCAAACACCGAAAGAGATAGCAATATCGATAATGGGAAAACTAATAGAGGTGCGTGCCAGTATTGAAAAGGGTAAAAAGAAAGTGCAGCAGTAAATTATGAATAGTGTTAAGTTTATACTGAATAAAAAAATCATTAGTGTTGATTTGTCTCAAGGCCCATATGGCCCAACAACAACAGTTTTGGAATACCTCAGAAGTCAGCCTCACCTTAAGGGTGTTAAGGAAGGATGTGCAGAGGGAGATTGTGGAGCATGTACGCTTGTTCTTGGGGACTTGCAATCCAATGGTGAGGTGCGTTATAGGAATTTTGATTCTTGTCTAGTCTTTCTGCCAATGCTTCATGGAAAAGAGCTTATTACTGTAGAAGGTATTGGTGATTCAAGCTGTTTACATCCTGTGCAAAAGGCAATGGTAGATACAGATGGCAGTCAATGTGGTTATTGTACTCCAGGCTTTATAATGAGTATGTATTACCTGTACAATAAAAAGGAAAAAGCATCTAGAGATGAGATAAAAGACTGTCTTACAGGTAATTTATGCCGATGTACGGGTTACAGGTCTATTATGGATGCGGCTGAGCAAAGTTGCGGTCAAGAAAAGAGAGATAACAATAATTTTTCATCGCAAAGTAAAAAATTATTGGATTCATTGGGAGTTACAGATCTAGCCATAGAAACCAATAAGCAATCTTATTACCAGCCTAGAACTTTGGATTCTGCTTTAAGTATAATGAGTTTAAATCCTCATGCTCGTATTGTTAATGGGGCTACA
Source organism: uncultured Saprospirales bacterium (assembly GCA_913050195.1). Taxonomy (GTDB): domain Bacteria; phylum Bacteroidota; class Bacteroidia; order Chitinophagales; family CAJXBJ01; genus CAJXBJ01. The sequence goes on along the minus strand of CAJXBJ010000001.1, from coordinate 73,817 downwards.
GACTTAGGTTTAGCAGTGACTAAGCAGAAAGCATTATTAGAAAGTTTGGTGGATATATCATGCGTAAATGAACTTAAAGAAATAAATATAAGAGAGGAGGGTGTTGAATATGGCGCAGGAATTAATTTAGAAGATTTGAGATTACATTGTGCTGATTATTTTCCTGCCCTTCAAGCAATGCTTAATGTATTTGGATCTAGACAGATTAGATACTTAGGAACATTAGGAGGTAATATAGCATCCGCATCGCCAATTGGAGATATGCCACCAGTATTAATGGCTTATGAAGCCATTTATACTTTGGTTTCTGAATTAGGAGAACGAAAAGTGACCTCAAGAGAATTTGTTACAGGCTATAGACAAACGGTAATGAAGGAAAATGAGCTTATAAAAAGTGTTTTTATTCCTTTTCCAAAGAATAATCATCATTTAAAGTCATATAAAATATCAAAACGCAAAGACCTTGATATATCGACGGTAAGTGCAGGCTTTCAGCTAAAACTTAAAGAGGGGCTAGTTGAGGATATTGCTCTAATATATGGAGGTATGGCTGCTCAGACTAAAAGGGCAGATAATGCAGAAGCGCATTTGAGAAATAAAGCTTGGACGAGGACTAATGTTGAAGAGGCTATGTCCTTGCTATCTAAAGACTTTACGCCAATTTCTGATGCGCGTTCAGGAGAAGAGGGGAGGAGGCTTATGGCAAGAAACTTATTACTTAAATTTTGGAACGAAACTCAATATGACTAGTTCAAAGAATGTAGCACACGAAAGTGCTAAGCTTCATGTTACGGGTGAAGCAATTTATATTGATGATATGCATGTCAATGACCAACTATTAATAGGGCGTGTGTTTTATAGTAAAGAAGCTCATGCAGAAATTTGTTCATATGATCTTAAAGAGGCTTTAGCTGTAAATGGTGTGCATGCGATATTAACTCATGAAGATATTCCCGGTGAAAATCAGATGGGTCCTGTTGTTCATGATGAGTTAGTTATGGCGATCGATGAAGTGAGTTTCATTGGTCAAGCTGTTTTTATTATAGCAGCAGAAACCGAGGCTCAAGCAATAGAGGCAGAACGTAAAATTAAAATTGAGTACAAGCCCCTAGATGCGATATTAAGTATTGAAGATGCTATGTCAAAAGGACATACCGTTCAACCTACTAGATACATTAAAAGAGGTGATGTAGAAAAGGGTTTTGCTCAGTCAGAGTTTATTTTAGAAGGATCTTTAAAAGTAGGTGGACAGGAGCAGTGGTATCTTGAAACACAAGTGGCTTTAGCAGTACCAGGAGAGGAAAGAGATATACTTTGTTATTCTTCAACGCAAAACCCATCTGAAACGCAAGCTTTGATAGCTGAAGTCTTAGGTTTGAGTAAGATGGAAGTAGAGGTTCAAATTCGTCGTATGGGTGGTGCTTTTGGAGGAAAAGAAACGCAGGGAAACCATGTTGCTATTTGGGCTAGTCTTTTAGCTCAAAAGACCAAGAGGCCGGTTAAAATAAGATTATTTCGAGATGATGACCAGAAGATGACAGGAAAAAGACACCGTTATTTAAATGAATTTAAGGTGGGCTATAATGGAGATGGGTCTATAAAAGCGCTACAAACAACATTGAATGCAGATGCTGGTTCAGCTACGGACCTAAGCATGGCCGTATTAGAAAGAGCTATGATGCATGCAGAGAATGCATACTATATTCCTCATATTGATATAACTGGAAATGCATGGTACACTAATCTGCCCTCAAATACTGCGTTTAGAGGATTTGGAGGCCCTCAGGGCATGGCAAGTATAGAGCAAATAGTTGATATTATAGCTCGCAAATTAAATAAGGACGCTGCAGAGATACGTAAGGCTAATTTTTATGGCATAGAAGACAGAAATACAACCCCTTATGATCAAGTTGTAGAGCATAATCGACTGCCTCATATTTATCAAGAGCTACTGGAGAGTTCCGACTATAAGGCTAGACGGGCAAGTATTAATGACTATAATGCTAAAAATGAATTTTTCAAAAAAGGGATGGCCTTCACACCAGTTAAGTTTGGAATATCATTTACAACATCCTTTTTAAATCAGGCGGGAGCGCTTGTCAATATTTATAAGGATGGAACTGTATTAGTGAATCATGGGGGTACTGAAATGGGCCAAGGCTTACATACAAAAATGCGCCAAATAGCCGCTATTGAGTTAGGTATTGACGTTTCTAAAGTTAAGGTTAATGCTACTAATACTTCTAAAGTTCCAAATACTTCAGCTACGGCTGCTTCGGCAGGAACAGATTTGAATGGTATGGCAGTAAAGGATGCCGCTGATAAGCTTAAGTTAAGAATAGCAGAGGTTGTGTGTGGTATATTTAATGATAAATATTCTGGTGAGCCATCTGTTAATAGTAACCTGATATTTTTGAATAATGAAATAAAAGATTCGGCAAATCCGGAGCGAGCTATATCCTTTCAAGAAGCAGTGCTTAAGTCCTATTTAGGCCAAGTAAGCTTGGGGGCAACTGGATTTTATAAAACCCCAGATATTTGGTTTGATAGAGAAAATGGTACTGGTCATCCTTATTATTATTTTTCTTTTGGTATGGCTGTAACAGAAGTTTTGTTAGATGTTTTAACTGGTCACTACATGAATTTAAGAACGGATATATTGCATGATGTAGGCAGCTCTGTCAATGAAAGATTAGATATTGGTCAAGTTGAGGGAGGATATATTCAAGGCGTTGGATGGTGTACAACTGAAGAGTTGAAATGGGATGCCAAAGGTAACTTGTTAAATCACTCACCAGACACCTATAAGATTCCAAATATTCAAGACGTGCCAGATGATTTTAGAACCAATTTATTGAAAAATCATCCGAATGGAGTGCCTAGTATTCATAGATCAAAGGCTGTTGCTGAACCGCCTTTAATGTTAGGCTTTGCTTGTTGGTTGGCCATTAAGGATGCTATATCAGCTGTCGGTGAACATAAATATGAGCCAGTGTTTGAACTGCCAGCTACTAATGAAGTTATTTTAAAAGCTATTGATTCAGTACAGGATGCAGCTAAGCTTTCTATTTAATAAATTCCTTTGTCTGCTTGCTATATGCTTGTTTAGCTCAAATATTTGGGCTATAAATAAGCAAAAGAAAGACTCCCTGATGACTTTAATAGATAGTTTATCAGATAGAGATAGCGTAAAAATAAAGTCAATAATGGAGCTTTCTTCATTGTTGAAACGCTCAGATCTGAATGTTTCTAAAAAGTTGATGAAAGATGCTATGGATTTGTCTTTGAACAATAGCTTCAATCGTTTATCAATAACCGCCTTAAGATCATATGGCGTTAATTGTTTTCATTCAGGCAAGAAAGATTCTGCTAAGTATTATTATCATCGTTCAATTCAATATGCCAATGAGCATAATATGCCTGTTGAAGGGGCTATGAGCGAAAGTAATATAGGTATCATTTACGCTATTGAAGGCAATTATCCGCAAGCTTTAAAGAAATTTAGGACGTCACTTAAAGTGTTTGAGAAATATCAAAATAAAAGAACCAAGAAATTAGCGTCTCATTTATATTTAAATATTGGTCTAACTTACCAAGTTCAATTTGAAGAGGATAGTTTAGCCATGTCATATTATCAAAAGGCTGAGGAGCGATATTTATTTGAGTCAAACTATAATGGTTTGGGTACAGTTTATAATAATCTTGCTAACATATATTTAGGTCAGGGGAAAAAAAATAAGGCCTATGAGTTAAATAAGAAAGCTCTATTCTATAGGCAAAAAGATAATAGATCACCTAATTATGTTCAAAGTTTATACAATTTTGCCTCTTGCTTAGTAGAAATGGATGACTCACTTGACGTTGCACAGCTTTATTTAGATTCAGCACATACAATGTCAAAGCGCATACATTACAAGGAGATGGTAGTTAAATATCATTTAATTTACTACCAATTATTCAGGCAGAAAGAAATATTTGATTCGAGTCATTATCATATTTTAAAGGCTCAAAGCTATTTGAGCTCTCAAGAAGGGGCAAGTGTTAAAGGAGATTTATTTAAAGCCTTGGGTGAAAGTTATGAAGATTTAGGTTCTACTGACTCAAGTTTGAAGTATTTCAAGCTTGCTAAACATCTCGATGATAGTCTTAATAAGAAGCGTAATAAAATAAAAATGTTGACCATGAATGTTCTTGCAAAGTCTGATTTGCAGGAGGCTCAACTTAAGGCAGAATTAAAACAAAAAGAAGAAAGATTTGAATTTCTTTTCATCATAATAAACGTCACCTTTGTTTTAATCTTGATAATAGCCTGGCTTTATTTAAGTAAACGTAAAACCTATAAACTGTTAGAGTATCAAAATCAAAAGGTATTAGACAGCATAACTTATGCTCAGCGTATTCAAGGGGCTATTCTATTAAATGAAAATTTAGTTAAAGAAATATTTCCTAATTCATTTGTTTTTTATCAACCTAAAGATATCGTTGGTGGCGATTTTTATTGGATGCATAGAGAAGGAGATAAAGCAATTTTGGTAGTTGCTGACTGTGTAGGTCATGGTGTTCCTGGTGCCTTCATGACAATGATTGGAAATACTTTATTAAACGACATTATAATTGAGCGTAAAATTCAGGATCCTGGCCAAGTACTTAGTGAGTTGCATAAAGGCGTTGTGCTTTCATTGCATCAGGATTCAGTTAAGGATGCACTAGGGGAGGCTATGGATGCATCTGTTTGTTGTTTGGATTTTAAGTTAAAAGAGCTTTCTTATGCTGGTGCCATGAATCACATGTACTTAGTTAAGGACAGGGTATTAGAAGTTGTTAAAGCAGATTTTAAAAGTGTTGGTGGTGTTTTTAAAAGAAAAGTTCAGCTAGAGAGATCTTTTGAGACAAAAAAACGTAAGATATCAAGTGGAGATCGTATTTACTTATATACTGATGGGTATTGTGATCAGTTTGGAGGAGAAAGAAATGAGAAATTTAATACTGCAAAGTTTAAGCATTTAATCACAGAAAAAGGACTACTTATGCCTATGCAAGAACAAGAAGCTTTGTTTTCAAATGCGATGAATTCATGGATGGATGGAGAGGGGCAAACAGATGATATGCTTATAGTTGGTATTGAGGTGTAATTGAAAATAATAATAAGATGATATCAGCCTTAATAGAATATTTTATGGATCCCCTTATTGCGCTAGTAGGTGTGTTTAGCTTACTTGCATTTTTTGCGGGAATAGCTTCATGGGCTTTTTCTAGTTTTTTCGAGGAAGTAAATCAAAAGCGTGGACGCTATTTGTCTGAATCTAAGCGAGATGAGTTAAAGGAAGAGTATGTTTTGCATTCAAAGTTGTTTTATCAAGCTTCCTTTTTAATTGCATTTGTCTTAATAAGCGGCTTAATTGTCTTTTACAATATAAAGGGGACACCAATGCAAAGCCACGTTTTAGAGTGGTTGAATCTTTTAGTCAGGTGGACCCATATTATTTTTGGTATTCTCTGGATAGGGGCTTCGTTTTATTTTATTTTCCTTGAGAATAGTTTAAATCGTACGCACAATGTACGTGATGAATTAGCTGGGGATTTGTGGGCAGTTCATGGTGGTGGATTTTATTATTTAGAAAAGTTTAAGCTTGCGCCAAAGACATTGCCTAAAGTGCTTCATTGGTTTAAATATGAAGCCTACTTTACATGGATTACAGGCTTTCTTTTGTTAGTAGTTGTCTATTACATGAATGCAAATTTATATTTGGTAGACAAAAGTGTAATGGATATTGCTGAGTCAAATGCAATACTCATAAGTTTGGGTAGCCTAATTATAGGATGGTTTATTTATGATTTTTTATGCAAATCGCCCTTGGTTGATAATGGTCCAATGTTTGGGTTGGTTGGGTTTGGTATATCGGTGGCTTTTGCATGGGGCTACTCTCAAATCTTTAGTCCTAGGGCAGCATATATACATGTTGGGGCTTTATTAGGTACTTTAATGGCAGGTAATGTGTTTTTTGGAATTATTCCGGCTCAAAAAGAATTGGTGGCAGCCGCAAAAGAAAAAAGGCCAATAGATCCAAGTTTGGGAAAAAATGCGGGGCGTAGGTCATTACACAATAATTACATAACCTTTCCAGTATTATTTATAATGATATCTAATCATTTCCCTTCAACATTTGGGCATACCTATAATTGGTTGGTGTTGGCTGGAATTGCGGGAGCGAGTGTGATAGTTAGACATTATTTAAATATGCACGAGCAGGGGAAGGATATGAGCTACCTTTTGCCAGTAGCTATGTTTGCAATTATAGGATTGATTGTATATACAGGGCCTAAAATGAATGTGGTTGAGTCCGTTGAGGGTCAGGAGATTGAGCTAGTTGGTTTTGGAGAAGCGCGACAAATAGTTAACACCCATTGTCTAGGTTGTCATTCTAAGTATCCCACAGATGATCAATACAAAAAAGCCCCAAAAAATCAAGTGTTTGATACTCCTGAAGATATTATAAAAGCTAAAGATATTATTAAGAAACAAGCAGTGGATTCTAAAATTATGCCCATGGGTAATAAGACAAATATGACGGATGAGGAACGTCAACGTCTTGGTATGTGGATAGATCAAGGTGCGAAGTTAGAGTAGAAATATGTCCTTAGCATTATTTAGTGAAAGAGTATTTATAGATGGGAAATTGCTTCCAGCAAGTCTTCTAATAGAGGGGGATAAGATAAGCAAAATAAAAGCTGGTTTTTTTGAATTTAAAGAGGTCGATTTACTCCATTGCGGTTCAGATGTTATTTTTCCTGGTTTAATAGATAGTCATGTGCACATTAATGAGCCAGGTAGGACAGATTGGGAGGGTTTTGATACAGTTACTAAATCAGCTGCAGCTGGAGGTATAACTACTTTAGTGGATATGCCATTAAATTCGTCTCCAGTCACGACGAATATTGATGCCTTAAATAAAAAATTACGTGCAGCTGAAGGCAAGATTCATGTGAATGTGGGTTTTTGGGGTGGAATAATACCTGGAAATAACAGTGATCTAACAGCTTTGATAGAAGGAGGGGTGTTAGGTATTAAAGCCTTTACTACCCACTCAGGAATTGATGAGTTTCCAAATGTGACTGCTTATGATTTGTTGGAAGGGATGCCTATAATTGCTAAATATGGTTTGCCCTTATTGGTTCATGCAGAGCTTGATAGTTCACATGCCAATCAATCTTTGTTAAAGGAAAACCCATTTTCTTATCAGGCTTGGTTGGCTTCAAGGCCTAAGGCATGGGAGAATAATGCAATCAAAATGATGATTGATTTGTGTCGTGAGACGGGCTGTAGAACACATATTGTGCATTTATCATCAGATGAGGGTATCCCACTTCTAAAAGAGGCTATTCAGGAAGGTTTGCCTATGAGTGTAGAGTGCTGTCCTCAATACTTGTTTTTTTGTGCTGAAGATATACCAGACGGAGATACAAGATTTAAATGTGCTCCGCCTATAAGAGAGGCAGTAAATAATGAACAATTATGGAATGCAATTAAATCTGGTCTTATATCAATGATAGTTACAGATCATTCGCCTGCACCACCAAATATAAAGGAAATAGAAACTGGTAATATAGCTAAAGCTTGGGGTGGTATTTCATGTTTGGAGTTGAGTCTGCCGATTGTTTGGACGAAGGCAAGGGATAAAGGGTTTGCCATAGAAGATATGGCGAAATTGATGAGTGCTAATATTGCTGATTTTTGTAATCTTAGTAGTAAGGGAGAAATTAAAGAAGGTGCATGCGCAGATTTAATGGTTTGGGCTCCAGAAGATTCTTTTACAGTAGATCAAAAAGAAATGCATTTTAGGCATAAAATCACACCTTATGATGGGCAAAAACTTTATGGAAAAATCAAGCGAACAATCGTAAATGGACAGTTGGTTTTTGACCAAGGAAGTTTCGTATCTTTGGGCGAAGGAAAAAAAATCTTGAATGCGGTCAGAAGTAGTAATAGTTGAGAAATCATCGCCACAATTTGTAAAAAATATGGACTTGGCTCAAGAACGCTTGGGTGGTAAAGTCTTGTCTTGTAGTGATGACTTTTTTGCCTCCGTGCATAATTTAATTAAGCCAGGACGAGGTATTTTTATTGAAGATAAGTTTACTGAAAGAGGTAAATGGATGGATGGATGGGAGTCTCGAAGGAAACGGACAGAGGGTAATGATTGGGCGATCTTAAAATTAGGGGCCCCAGGTAAAATCATAGGTGTTGATATAGATACTAACCATTTCTTGGGGAATCATCCACCACATGCGGCTTTGGAGGCATGTTGTCTGCATGAAGATGTTTCTTTAGAGGATTTAGAGAATGATAAGGTAGAGTGGACGACTATTCTATCTAGGAGCCCATTAGAGCAGGGTAATCATAATTTCTATGAAATAAATAGCGACGAAGTTTGGACACATCTGAGGTTGCAAATATATCCAGATGGAGGAGTAGCAAGGCTGAAAGTATATGGTGAAGTATTTAAAAACTGGGATTTAGTAGATTCTAATGAGCAATTAGATATGGCTTCGGCATTAAATGGTGGTAAAGCCGTTTTGTGTAACGATATGTTTTTTTCGCACATGGATAATTTAACCATGCCAGGACGTGGTATAAATATGGGCGATGGCTGGGAGACAAAAAGAAACCGTACGCCTAATAATAGAGACTGGGTGATCTTGAAATTAGGCCATCAGTCTAATTTGGAAGAACTATTAGTTGATACATGTCATTTTAAAGGAAATTATCCAGATAGTTGTTCCATTGAAGCATGTAATACTGAGAGTATAGACTTAGATTCAGATGATATAAATTGGACAACAGTTCTTGATAAAGCTAAGCTTCAAGCAGATCATGAGCACTATTTTAAAGATTTAATGGCACGTGGGCCATTTACGCATTTACGATTAAATATCTTTCCAGATGGTGGGATAAGCCGCTTAAGAGCATTTGGAACCAAAATAACAACATGAAATTAACAGAATTAAATGCCTTAGAAGAGGCAAGTATGAAAGAGGAGCTTACAAGATGTAACGGTTCGTCAAAATGGGTGCAGAGCATGATCCTTAAAGCACCTTATGCAAACATGGTAGAGCTGCATGAAAAAGCGGATGAGTGCTGGGATAATTGTAATAATAACGATTTTTTGGAAGCATTCACGCACCATCCTAAAATTGGAGATGTGAACAGCCTTAAAGAAAAGTTTGCATCTACAGCATCCTGGTCAGAAGGAGAGCAGTCGGGTGTTGCAGTAGCAACCGAGGATATAATTAAGAAGTTGGCTTTATTAAACGAAGACTATTATGCCAAGCATGGCTTTATTTTTATCGTCTGCGCCACAGGAAAAACAGCAGGTGAAATGTTAGAAATTCTTGAAGGGCGTCTTCCAAATTCTACGGAAATGGAAATCTTGCAAGCCGCAGAAGAGCAAAGGAAAATCACCCATTTAAGAATAAATAAGCTATTGTCATGAGTCAGATAACGACGCATATATTGGATACCTCGACAGGTAAGCCTGCAGAAGGTGTGCTGTGTATGCTTCAAAAGCCAGAGGGAGATAGTTGGCAAACCATAGGACAGGGTGAGACTAATTCGGATGGTCGAGTGCCGGATTTATTATCAGAAGGAGAATTGCTTGATCCAGGAACATATAGAATGTATTTTGACACAGGCGCTTATTTTTACGGTCAATCAATTAAGGGGTTTTATCCATATGTTACAATAGTGTTCGAAACCTTTGATCAATCGCATTATCATGTGCCATTATTACTAAACCCATTTGGGTATTCAACATATAGAGGGAGCTAAATAAATTATTATGAATTCAATTTTGCCAGAGGATAAAAAGTCCAAAATTCTAAACAAGTTAGGCAAGGCTAATGCCAAATTTCAAAAAGTATATAAGGGAGATTCTACGGATCGTCAACCAGTACATACTGTTTATGGTGGGGCAAACCTATTTAAGTCTGACAGGACAGTTAAAATGGGTAAAGTAGCTCAAGGTAATTTAGATGCTTATGCACCAAATTTTGTGGTCATGGCTAAGGCACTCGAGATTCGAGGCCATGAAAATATGCCTGATAATAAGTCAGATATAGATGCTTTGGTTAGTGAGCTAGATGCAATGTCTGAGGATGATCGTCAGTCCCATGAAGCTTGGTTGGCATATACGGTCTACAACAAAATGAAAGAAAAGCTCTCTAGAGAGGCTATTGAGGATTTTCGTATTGATTTTGAAGATGGCTTTGGCAATAGACCTGATGATGAAGAAGACGCTACAGCGGTTAATGCAGCTCAAGAACTGGCTAAGGGCATGCAAGCAGGAACGATATCGCCTTTCATTGGTATTCGAATTAAGCCTTTTACAGAAGATTTAAAGATGCGAGGAGTTCGCACACTAGATATTTTTCTAAGTACATTATTGCCATTAACATCGAACAAGCTTCCAGATAACTTTGTGGTTACCTTGCCTAAGGTTACAATACCAGAACAAGTTACAGCCTTGGTAGAGTTGTTTGAGTTAATAGAAGAGAATACAGGTCTTGAGGAGGGGAGTCTTAAAATGGAGATTATGGTTGAAACAACTCAATCAGTCGTAAATGCGAAGGGAAAAAATCCACTTATGGGTTTGATTAAAGCCTCTAAAGGGCGGATTACTGGTGCTCATTTCGGTACCTATGATTATACAGCCTCATGTAGTATTACAGCAGAGTATCAAGTGATGAATCATCAGGTATGTGACTTTGCCCACCATATGATGAAAGTAGCCCTTGGAGGGACTGGAATATTTCTCAGTGATGGAGCGACTAATGTAATGCCAGTGGGCCCACACAGAGGGGATGGTCTAAGCAAAGCTCAAGAAAAGGAAAATACTGAAGTAGTTCATAAGGCTTGGAAGCTTGCTTATGATCATAATAGACATACCTTATGGAAAGGAATGTATCAAGGTTGGGATCTTCATCCAGCGCAATTGCCTATAAGATACATGGCTGTTTACTCATATTTTTTAGAAAGCTATGAAGAGGCAACCTTAAGACTGAGAAACTTTGTTTCAAAAGCAGCACAAGCAACACTTTCTGGAGATGTTTTTGATGATGCAGCTACAGGGCAAGGTTTGCTTAACTATTTCTTAAGTGCACTTAACTGTGGGGCTATATCGGAAGAGGATGCTTTAAAGACCAGCCTTACTTTGGATGAGATAAGAAGTAGATCTTTTTATAAGATATTAGAAGGTAGAAGAGGTAAATAGACTTTATTTTTCGAAAATGAAATCATATCTTAGTTAAAAGTCATTTTAATGATAGATCAGGTAGGACAAGATGAAGTTGTAGTACACGATAAGACTTTCGTTCCTTATATCTCGCCAGAAGAAATAGATAAGCGAGTAAAGGAGTTAGGGGCGGCTATTGTTAGAGATTGTGGTGATAAACAACCATTGTTTATCGTAGTTTTAAATGGAGCCTTCATGTTTGCTTCAGACTTAATTAAAGAAGTACCTATTGATTGTCAGGTAACTTTTACAAAGCTAGCCTCTTATCAAGGGCAGAAATCTACTGGTGTCGTTCGAGAAGTGGCAGCCATAGATATTGATGTAAAAGATAGAACGGTTATTGTAGTTGAGGATATCGTAGATACAGGTAATACCTTGCATCATTACTTGAAGGATTTAAAGAGTAGAGGAGCAAAAGAGATTAAAATTGCTTCCTTGCTGAATAAGCCAGAGGCTTTGCAGCACAGCATTACTATTGATTATCTGGGCTTTAAGATTGACAATAAGTTTGTTATTGGTTACGGCTTGGATTATGACTATAAAGGTCGAAACTTTAAAGGTATCTATCAGCTCAAATGATAAGTGTAGAAGAAGCAAAGCAGATTATATCAAAGCATAATCTTCGCTTTTCAAAGTCAAGTGTTACAATAGCAAACTCGCTAGGTTGTGTGCTTGCAGAGCCAATATATTCACCGATTGATCACCCTCTTTTTGATCAGTCCGCTGTTGATGGGTACGCCTTTAGATTAAATGATTGGAGTCACAAGTCGAGCTTAAAGCTTGTTGGAGAAACAGCTGCAGGCAGTGAAAGTTATAAAGGTTTAGCAAAGGGCGAGGCTATTAGGATCCTGACTGGTGCTCCTGTGTATTCAGATGCAGATACTGTAGTTATGCAGGAATATACACAGGTAACAGGCGATGAGCTCAGTATAGAAGAACATAACTTCAAAATAGGTTCGAATATCAGAAAAAAAGGAGAACAGCTTAAGTCTGGGGACAAGGTGCTTGAGGCAGGGCACCGTTTAAATGCATCAAGCATAGGCTTGCTTTGTTCTTTAGGTATTGAAGAAGTTATGGTTGAGGAGTTAAGCGTAGGCATTGTAGTAACAGGCAATGAGTTTGCTGATGGTCCTGATGACATAAGAGAAGGGCTTATATATGAGTCGAATGGTCCTATGTTATCTGCGGCTATAGAAAGCCTAGGCCTGAAGAGCAAGCTGTATAGAGCTCGAGATACCATGGAAGAAATGTTGGATTCCATTCAGCTTGCTAGCGATGAAAATGAGCTTATATTGATTACCGGTGGTGTTTCTGTAGGAGATTATGACTTTACTTTACCTGCCCTAGAAAGGCTCGGGTTTAAAAAATGCTTTCATAAAATAGCTCAAAAGCCAGGAAAGCCTCTTTTGTTTGCTGAAAATAAAGGTCAGTTAGCCTTTGGCTTGCCAGGTAACCCCAGATCAGTAATGAGTTGTTTTTATGTATACGTCCGCTCATTGCTTTCTTCAACTGAGTATAGAATTATTCACTTACCACTTGGGCATGATCACAGCAAGAAGAATGATGGAAAGACTCATTTTGTTTCTGCGAAAGTAATTGAGTATGAAATTCATCTACAAAAGGGTCAAGCATCTCATATGCTTCAGTCTCTTGCTACTTCAGATGTATTAGTCTGTTTACCATCCAATATCCACTCTTTTAATACCGGGGATATGCTAGAGGTTGTCTGGCTTTAATACTTGTGTGATTGGTATTTTCTTAAGCTTACACCTAACCCAAACTTCATAATCGAGATATTCAAAGGCCTTTTTTTCAAAAGGATTATTTTTTAGACCTCTTAATTCACTTAATGCATTAGTCAGTAGTTTTTCAGTTTTAGCTTTATCTACACTTGCAGCAAGGCTTTTTATTAGATTCATAACTACCTTTTCTGTTTTAAATTGATTTTTTCTTTTTAAAAGAAATCTATAGCTTGAAGTAATTAGATAATCAAGCAAGTTGTAGTTTTCTAGCTCATAATGGATGATTAAGTTTAAGAATCTAACAACACTTTGTATATAATCACCAATTCCTGAAGGCTTGTTTATGATTGTAATACAAGCATCCAAGGCTTTATTATGCTTGCCCAAATAAAAGAAGGATAAGGCACCAAGTAATAAGAACTCATTCTCTTTGACATAGGCTTTGGGTGCTGATGTTATGTGGTCTATATTCTCCAAATAATAACTGCATGCTTCTTTGAATTCAAACGTCCAAAACTTCAAGAGCAGTTTCAGTAGTATGGTGTTTTGAAAGGTGTTGCTGTAAAAGAGAGGGCTACTATTTTTAAGCTTAATTTCAGCATAGCTATTAAGAACTGCTATTGTGTTTTCTGCTTCCGTCTTTTTTCTAAGCTTTATACATGCAAGGATATGATTTGAGGCTGCTGATACATAGAATTTTTGTTCTGAGTTTTTAAAAACAATATTATCCTCAAAGATTAAAATACAAGCTTTAGTGTGTTTGTATAGGCTGTTGTAGTCCATAGATCCTTCATAATATTGGCCTGAAATATTGTGTAGAACATAGCTAGAGTAGCTTGTGATGTCTTGTCGGTCTTTAATAAGAGGATTGTTCATTGCTTTGAGGTGTTTATTCTGCTCTTTTTTATTCCTAATTGCTGGTGTTTTATAGTAGTTGATAAAGTTCTCAATGGCTAATGACCTAAACTGCCGAATATTTTTTTCTTTTTCAATAAGGGTAAGTTCTTCTTCATGATAAGATTCAAATCTTTTTTCTAAGGCTTTAAAATCTCCTTTTTGTTGAAGTACTAATTGTTCTATTCTGTTAATCTCTAGTAGACGAATGAAGCGTTCATGTTTTTGGGCGATGCGACGAGCTTTTGCTAAGGCTTTTTCGGCAGACTTAAATAGCTTTTTATTCAAAAGTACTTTTGTGCTATTAATCATGCTTGAAAGTTGATTATCAATATCTTTCTTGCTGTTAAAAGATGCGAGGCTTTTAAGGAGATAGTCAAATAGATATTGTTTTAATACTGGAAGTTCAACTTTGGCTCCAGCTTTTCTGAGAGCAATCAATGTCTTACTTCTACTGTATTCTTTTTGTTTGTCAAGCGCATTAAAAAGAATTTCATAGTGTGCTGTTTGTTGTCCCGAAAAACCCTTTGCCTGAAGCTTAAAGTGTCTTTTTTCAGACTTTGTTAGGCTTTTTATGAGCTTAAATAGTTCACTTTTATCAGGCATAGAAAAAATATTATAAAATACTGAAAATCAGTATATAAATATAAAAATAAATAATGTAAAAAACATATAAAAGGCCGCTATTTGGATTGTAAGCGTGGCCAAAGAGTAAGAGATTTGTCATCAACAAAAACAAGTCAATTACAAACAACTTAAAAAAACAATTATGAAAACTTCAATTCAAAACTTAAACAACAATAAACAAACATTAACAACAAAAACTACAACTATGAAAACTTTAACCTTAACAATGACCAGCTTATTTCTTTCAGTACTAATGATCTTTACAAGCTGTAGCAAAAATCAAGAAATGATTAATCCTACACAGCCCAACGATGTGCTTAGCCAGGAATTTTTAACAGACTTAGAGAATATGTCTTATGAGTATACCACTGATCAAGGTCAGAGAATTTGGCCAATTGTTGGTCGGGTTGTGGCTTGTGATGCAATAGGTGGTTTGTTTACATATATGAGTGATAATAACTCAAGTTGGGAAGATATAGGATGGGGGGCAGCTGGTTTTTCTCTTAGTTATGTGTGTGGTGCGGCTAAAGTATCAGTAACTTCAGATAGTTTACCGATTTGTTCAATTCCTTGGTTTAATGATATTAGCAAATATGTGGAGCTTACAAACCCTAATTCAAAAAATTATATGGAAAAGATTGGAATGTTACATAATGATTATGTCCCAGAAATACTATTAACATGGGCGAAAGATAATAAAGGTCTCTACAATGCAATGTGTGTAGAATCGAACTCTAAAGATTTAATTTCTAAGAAAGACTTTAACAGTACTGCTTATTCATTCTCTAAATGTAAAGGTGAACAAGACTTTATAAAATTCATCAATAACTCTACTTTCCCCAAAGCCACTAAACTTATTCTAAGTAATTACATTACAGTAATGTTTAATGCAAAAAGCATAGCTGCCTTTCAAAATTACTCAGTGAATGTTGAGAACATGGTAGTTGCTCATAAAGGACTTAAGAAAGAAACTAAAGACGGTCTATTATTGACGATGTCTGTCGCAAAGCACAGTGCTAACTTATGGAACTCAGTTTTGTAATTTGAGGTTGACTTTTGTTTGTGAAAGGGCTAGCATTTGCTAGCCCTTTTTTTTGTTTATAGCTGTAATTATATAGACTAACTACCTTTTATGACTAATACTTTCACTAGTATATTATTTTCTTTTATGTCTCACTAATTCATTGAGTTATTGTTATGGATTCTATTGTATAGCCTTTTTGGCAAGGCTTAATAAATTAATATAGTAGAATTAATACACACAAAAAGAACAAGTTATGCGATAAGTAGTAGTTAGAAATATAATCCTAAAATATAATTGGATTGAATTCTGTGTGTAAGTATTGGAGATTTGTAAACACAAAACAACAATTAAATCAACTTACAAAAACAATAACTATGAAAACTTTAACTTTATCAATAACAAGCGTACTTCTTTCAGTATTATTAATGTTAACAAGCTGTACTAAGCAGAATGAAATTGTCAGTCCTGTATCTGACACAGATGTCTTAACTGAACAATTCAAAATAGAGGCAGAGCAGATGTCTCAAGAGTTTATAACTGATCAACAATGTAATAGAGTATGGTGGGTCCTTGCAGCAAAAGATGCTTTGGGTGGCGCATGGACGTATTATCAAGGCGGTGATCTTGTAGACTGTGTCTTAGGGGCTGCTGTAACTTCAGTGCTTTGCGCAATGGATGTCAATGGAGGAAATGGTTTTGACTGGTATAAAAATATAAACAGAGGTCAGTACAAAGAATCTACACTACCTAATCCAAATAATAGTTTTGATTTTATGGGTTATGATCACAATCAGCTTGTAATTAACGGAACTATTGCTTCAGTAGATAATCAACTTTCAGTATATGATGGTGCTGTATTAGCAACAAATGTAGATCCAAGTAGAGTGATTAGTGAGAAGGAGCTTGTTTCAACGGTTTCTGGGATTGTGAATGCAAAATCAAACGAAGCTATTTTAAAAGAGATTGGTAAGTCGAACTTGTCACCGGCAAATAAATGGATTTTGAATTTCTATTTTGATAATTGCTTTCGCACAAAAAGTGTGGCAGCACTTCAACACTTTTCAGTTAAAATGGAAAATATGATAGTTGCCAATAAAAAGTTATCGAATCACACGAAACAAGGCCTATTAATGACAATGGCTATTAACAGATACAGCACAGCAATGTGGAATGACATTATGTAGTTAAGACTGATTTTTGTTTGAAAAAGGGCTAGCATTCGCTAGCCCTTTTTTATTTAATGAATTGATATAATTCTAATTAATAGAAACAGTTCTAGCATCGTTTAAAATACCAAAACCCTCCATAGACATTTGTGCTGTAAATGGACTTCCACTGCTCAATATTATAATTCCAGTATTTGTTTTTTTATCTAAAACAATGCCTGAATTGAAACCACCAGTACCCCCATCATGCCAAATGAAATCCTTATGATGCTCAAATAAAAATGAGCTAAAAATATCTAATTCAAGCTGCCAACCCAAGCCTTGACTCCCATTGGGGGCTTTTAGGCTAGCTTGGTGACATTTTGAAAAAGAAGCATATAGTGGATTGTCTTCATTCAAATTAGCCTTTAAAAATTGTAACATATCTGGAATATTAGATTCTATGGCTCCACAAGCGGCAAGAATAGGCCATTGCCAGTTACATGTAGCTTTGCCTTCTGCATCATAACCTGTTGCAAGTAAATGCTTTAAGCTAGAGTCAGTTTCTATACCTGAATGTGGCATATTAAGTGGTGTGAATATCATACTGTCAAGCAGCTCATTAAGGCTTTTGTTATGCACCCGCTCTAGAACATGTCCAATTAAGCCATTGCCAAGATTAGAATAGGCGACATTGCCTGGCTTGCTTAACTCGCTAGGATTTTCCAGGTAGGCGACTATAGTGTCAAAATTAAGGTGGGTATATGGATTGCATTCATTAACGACCAAACTATCATCAAACCATCTTGAAGGTAGCTTAGGGAAACCCGAGGTGTGTGTGGCAAGTTGCTCAAGACTTATTGGATACTCAAATCCATATTCTATAGTATCTGGTAAATATTGTCTGAAGTCATCATCTAGCTTAACCAGTCCAGCATCAGCTGTCATTTGTAATAAAGAGGTTGTAAATACTTTAGTTATACTGCCAATTTCAAAGATGGTGCTGGTGTCTACAGCTTCGCCACTTTCTTTATCCTTTAAACCATAATTCTTTATCAGTATAGTGTCGTTTTTATATAAGGCTATGGTAATGCCTGTGCGTAAGTTTAATTTCAAAACTTTATTGAACCTTTCATCGATTTTTGCTTCAAGGTCTCTTGTGTTTATTTCTGGGTTCGCATCTTTCTTCATGTTATATGCACCATAGCCTATAACACCAATGCCTAATAAGATTAGGATACCAATAATTATTCCTGTTATTTTTAATGCTTTCATGACTGTGTTGGTTTGTCGATTAATAACCCTAAATTCTCAATTAAGTTAGATAAATGCTATTAAATAATGACCAATGCTTTTTCCTAAATGATGAAGTGATAAATTTTTGTGATGAAGATTATTTGGCAAATAGCTGCTCAATATTCTTAAAGGCTTTGAACTCAAGGGCATTACCTGACGGGTCTAAAAAGAACATGGTTGCTTGTTCGCCAGGCTGACCTTCAAATCGGATGTATGGCTCGATCACAAAGTCTATATTGAATCTTTTAAGTCGCTCAGCAAGCCTATGCCATTCATCGTAATCAAGTACAACACCATAATGTGGAATAGGAACATCATGTCCATCAACAGGATTGTGATGTTTTACATTATCTTCTTTAGGTGCTTGATAATGCACTACAAATTGATGCCCATATAAGTCAAAGTCTATCCATAGGTCATCACTTCTGCCTTCCTCACACTCAAGGATCTCAGTATAGAATTTTCGAGCTTCCTCTACATTTCTAACTGGTATGGCAACATGGAAGGGATTTAGCTTTTTCATGCCTGGCTTTGTTTTGCGTAAAATTAGAAATATTTTTAATGGATTATATGAATGCAGCTATACTTAATGGAGGGAAAAGTCGACGAATGGGTGAGGATAAAGCTATGCTTCAATTCAATGGGGAGGCTATTATTGATAGGCTTTTCACCCTTTTAAATAACTCATTTGCTTCTGTAGCTATTGTTGGAGCAGACGATGATATATATCAGGGTATAGGGGTTTTAGGAGGACTCCATTCAGCACTTAAAAAATCTGCTCAAAAGGCTTGCTTTGTAAGCGCCTGTGATTATCCTGGAATCAATACGTCCTTCATTGAATACATGAAAGCACAATATGAGCCATCTTTTGATGCTGTTCTCCCAGTATGGAAAGGCCATGTTCAAAGTCTTTGTGGTATTTATAGTCCAAGCGCAGTAGTCATTATTGAACAACAAATAGCCAAGAAAGAATATAAACTGGGAGATATGTTAAAAAAAGCCCGAGTTAAGCTTGTAAGGCTTGATAAAAAACAGCATTTTTATTCAGAGCATTTGTTGCTTAATATGAATACAAAAGAAGACTATGAAAGTATTTTCAATGAAAGTTAAGCTAATGGGGCATTTTGCAGATGAATTAGGTGCTGAGATTGAAGTGAATGATGTGGGTAATCTCTCGACCTTAAAGGAGAAAATAGAGGATAGTTATCCCTTTATCAAGGGTAAAAAATATTGTATTGCTAGAAATCATAAAATAGAATCAAATTTAGAAAGTGTATTGGAAGCAGAGGATGAAATAGCTTTATTGCCACCCTTTGCAGGAGGATAGAATCAATGAGTATGTCAGATAAAAAGATAAAAACAGTTTGGAAGCAGGGGCCTATAGCACCTGATTTTATTGCTGATTCAATAGCGAAACACCAGTCAAAAACACAAATAGGTGCACACGAAATATTTTTAGGACAGGTGCGGGAAGATTCCCATGAAGGAAAGAAGGCTGTGTTAATAGAATATTCGGCCTATGAGCCCATGGCAAATCAAGTGTTTCATGAGATTAGGGAAAATGCCTTTGATAAATTTGATATAACATGCATGCACATTTATCACAGTCTAGGAGAAGTGAAGGTAGGAGAGATTTCTTTGTTTGTATTTGTTTCTTCTCCGCATAGAAAAGCCTCTAGAGATGCAATGGCTTTTCTAGTAGAAGAAATAAAAGAAAAGGCGCCAGTGTTTGGCAAAGAGCTTCTTGATGACGGAAGCTATATTGTGAAGGAAAACACAACGATATGATTGATATCACACATAAATCATCAACCTATCGTCAGGCGATCGCGAGTGCGAGAGTTAAGGCCAGTAGCATGGAAACTATTCAAGCAATAAAAAACAATCAAGTGCCAAAGGGTAATGTATTGGAGGCCGCGCGTATTGCAGCTTTGTTTGGCGTAAAAAAAACGGCTGAATTAATCCCTGACTGTCATCCAATGCCAGTAGAAAAGACAAGCGTTGATTATGAGCTAGGAGATATATACATTGATATTAAAGTTGAAGTGGCCACAGTATATAAAACAGGCGTAGAGGTAGAGGCTATGCATGGAGCTTCTATTGCGGCATTAACGATGTATGATATGCTTAAGCCAATAGACAAAGGAGTAAGTATAGAAAATATTCAATTAGAGAAAAAGAAAGGAGGTAAGTCCTCATACAAGGAAAGCTTCCATGAAAAGGTTAAAGCAGCAGTTATAGTGGTTTCAGATTCTGTCTCAAAAGGAGAAAAAGAAGACAAGGCTGGTCTCATTATTAAAGAAAAGCTAGTCTCTTATGATGTGGATGTACAGACCTATGCAATAATTCCTGATGATATTGATAAAATTCAATTAAAGGTTCAAGATTTACTGAGTGCAGAGAATCGGCTCATTATCCTAACAGGAGGGACAGGATTGTCGCCCAAAGATTATACACCCGACGCCATTAAGCCACTTTTAGATATGGAGGTGCCGGGTATAATGGAAGTAGCTAGAAATTACGGTCAAAATAGGATGCCTTACGCCATGCTTTCTAGAGGAGTAGCAGGAATGGTTGGTCGTAGTTTAATTATCACTATGCCAGGTTCAAGTGGTGGTGCTAAGGAGAGTATGGATGCGCTCTTTCCTTTTGTGTTGCACATCTTTAAAGTTCAGGAAGAAAGCTTTAGACATGGCCAGTAATTAGCCTCCAATCTTTAACATACTGCGTGAGTCCAGTTGTTTGCGTACTTCTGCTTCCTTTTCAAAGTGTGGAAGGCCTCCAAATTTCGCTTTTTTATTTTGTATGCTTTGCTCAATACTTGTGCAAACATCATCTCCATTTCTAAGCGGCTTTAGCAAGTCGATTTCTCCAGTGTCAAATAAACAATTTCGAATCTTTCCATCCGCTGTAAGTCTTATTCGATTACAGTTTGAGCAAAAGCCATTTGAAATTGTGCTGATAATAGCGAATGTACCCATTGCATCTTTTAAACGATAAGCTCTCGCTGTGCTATGTTTGTGATCTATCACCTTTTCAAAACTTTCTTGTCTAGCGATAATATCAAGTATCTCTTGCTGAGTTATGACCTTAGCCCTTTCCCATTTATTCCCCGAAAAGGGCATAAACTCAATAAAGCGCACATGTATAGGTAGCTGCTTGCTAAGTCTTACAAAATCAATAATTTCATCTTCATTGATGCCCTTCATGACCACAACATTGAGCTTTATGTATATAAAGTTCTCAGTAGCCTTAATAATGTTATCCCATACTTGTTGAAAGTTATCTCGTCTTGTAAGTAATTTAAAGCGATCACCGTCAAGTGTATCAAGGCTAATATTTATGCTTTTAATGCCTGCCTCTTTTAAAGCACCAAAGTGTTTGTTCAATAGTATGCCATTGGTTGTTAAGCTTAGCTCAATATTGAGCATAGAAAGGGAATTCAAAATAGCATCAAAGTCTACTCTTGCTAATGGCTCTCCTCCTGTGAGCCGAATTTTTTTAATCCCATATTTAGCAACAAATAGCTCTGCAAGAGTAGCCACTTCATTGGCTGTCATAAGCGTATTCTTATGCATGAAGTTTGGATTTTCTGGCATACAATATTGACACCTAAGATTACATCGATCTGTCAGGGATATTCTAAGATAGTTATGGCTTCGATTAAAAGTGTCAATAAGGGCGCTCATGCAATACCAAATATACTTTAAAATATCTATCTTTGAATCATGTCAAAAAAGAAAAAAGACAAGCCAGATATGGTAGTGGATAAACCACATGCAATGGAGTATCCAACTAATCTAGGTGCACCTTCTTTTGCTCCTGAAAAAATGGACTTGTATTTGGCAAATGTTTCCAATGAGCTAAGCGATATATTCAAGCAAGAGTTTGATGAGCTTAAAAGTCGATACATTGACTTGATGGATGAGGTGAAGTGGAATAATATGGTCTATTCTGCAGAGATGAAGTTTAAGCCTGTCATTGGAAAGATCTATTATCTATATAGTCGAGAAGAGGAATACTTCTTGAGTATGCTTTCACCAGAAGAGTGGGGGCGTAAATATAATTTTGAGCTGGTGGGCAAGTTCAAGCTTATGAGTAATCATAAGTGGCAGAAGCTTTAGCCTTCTAATGCCTCCTCAGGCTCAATATCAGATGTGTTTATTGCCTTTTGATGTTTCTGTAGAAGGTTGTAGTATTCCTTTCTGTCATTCAGTTGTTTTATTTCAAAAATAGATGCAATGATTAGTGGGATGAAATTTATAGCAAAATTAGAAGCCTCCTCTCCATAGGATCCCCAATCCCAGTCAAGCCACCTTATGGGTATGAATACAAAACAAAATATTGTAAATGTAATTGCAACGAATTTGTAGCTATAGATTTTTCGTTTTAATTTTTTATCGTTCGTTAACAGGCTTAGTTCTTTTTCAGAGAAAACAGTAATATCATCAGACATTCCCTTAAGGGCAATATATAGACCTAGGCAAAAGATGCCATATCCGCCATAGTCCAAAAAATTAGGCTCAACAAGCATGGGGTCTTCTGCTGTATAGCCTACGTACAAACTCATTAATATGCAATAGCAAGATAGTATATAAAAAAAGTAACTGGAATATGAAAGAAATTTGAGGAATGTGTTCATAGCTCTATATTGGTATGATAATTACAAAAGTGGTACACAAAATAAAATATAACTAACCCATTAAAAAAACGTATTACAGATTTATTTTATAATGCAAATATTAAATTGCTGATGAAAGTTAATGCACTATCCATAGAAAAACACCAATTGGAAAGTAAGTCTGAGCAAGATGATCTAATTGTTGTAGAAGAACCCTTACAGATACAGATTGAATTTGGTTTGGAGAACTGTAGGTATCGCAAGAATCTCTTAGTGACAATGCGGACACCAGGTGAGGATGACTATTTAGCTATTGGTCTTTTAAAATCAGAAGGGGTTATATCTAGTGGAGAAGATGTCATTTCTGCAAAGCATTGTATAAAAGTTAAGCCCGAAGAAGAGGGCAATGTTATTAGAGTTTCATTATCACCAGACGTTCAAGTTGATCATGCACGTTTAGGGCGATTTGCTTATATGAATTCAGCTTGTGGTGTATGTGGTAAATCAACGATTGATGCATTGAAGTGTGATTTTGAGACAAGTAAGCATCAGTGGAACCTAAATAAGCACGATTTGTTTAAGCTCCAAAGTAAACTCGATAATGAACAGCTTATTTTTCGGCATACTGGTGGTCTGCATGCAGCAGCGCTCTTTGATAAGGATGCCAAATTGATAAAAATATTTGAAGATATTGGACGGCACAATGCCCTTGATAAGCTGATTGGTTATATGCTTATTAATAATCTAGAGGTCTCAGAGCATCTATTATGGTTGAGTGGCCGTGCAGGCTTTGAAATGGTTCAAAAGGCAGCAAATGCAAATCTTCCTATGCTGGTGTCTGTGGGTGCGCCATCAAGCTTGGCAGTGGATTTAGCAAGAGAAAGTGGAATGACCTTAATTGGTTTTGCCAAAGAAGATCGATTTAACATATACACAAATGCGAAGCGAGTAAAATAATAGGTGTTCGATGAGTCAAAGTGAGAAAAAAAATTGGTTAGAGAGGCTACAGCGAGAAAGCTGGGAACTCGAGTTATTGATTTCTGGTTTTGTGTTGATTTTACTTCTACAGCTACCAGCCCAAATAACTAGTTTGTGGCTTGATTTTAAATTATCGTTTAGTTTAAGTCTTACAACATTCAGAGTATTCTTTTTTGCTGCTCTTTTTTATTCCTTTAAGTTAGTTTCTTTTGTTTTAATTTTTCACTTGTCACTTCATATTTTATCTAGAGGGTTTTGGATTGGTTTAATTGGTCTTAGTTCAGTATATCCAGATGGATATAACATTGACAGTTTAGACTATAATTCTAAGATAAAAGATAAAATTAAGAAGCGTGTGCCTCAGCTTAAGGAGCTCATATTGAAGATCGATGATTTTATAAGCATTAACTTTTCTTTTACTTTTTTGATTTTATGTTTATGTCTAGGAATGATTAGTGTCATTGTAGTTACTGTGTTTCCCATTTTTGTAATCTTTCAACTGGAGATTTATGAAAATATATTAGTTAATATAATTTTCAATCTATGGTTAATTTATTTTGTAATTGGTCTGTTATTGACCTTTGTTGATTTTATAAGTGCAGGATTTTTAAAAAAGGGAAGATTTGGTGTTTTCTATTTTAATGTTTTCAATCGATTCTTTAGAAAGATAAGCTTGTCATTTATATATGAAACCTTATATTATACATTCATTTCAAGATTGAAGAAGCGTTTTTTAAGTCTGATTTTTATGGCCTATATTTTAGGCTTAATTTTCCTTCCGATTCTGTTAACTCCCAAAGACTCTATATTTAAATCTGATAATAAAAACACCTATTTTATAAATGCTAATCACTATGAGGATGTGAATGGGAAAGCCCGACTTAAAAAGATTACAATTCCTTCTCTAATGATTAATAAAAATTATCTGGAGGTTTTTATTGGAGCTAGTGGGCTTCTTGGTAATTGGAATGAAATCCACAATGATTTAGATGCTTCAAAATTACTTTCATTGCTGCGTGATCAGAAACAAATTTATATAGATGATTCAATTTATGTTGATTATGAGGCATACCTCACGAAACATCCTGAAAATAAAGAGAGAGGGATTTTGATTTTGCTTGATATAAGTAAACTGTCTATCGGAAAACATGTGTTAAAGGTTGAGCAAAAGGATTTAGAAAAAATACTTGTCAAAGCTTTTTTAGGTCAAGACGACAAAAACCATCTGTTTTTTACAGATAATGAATTAACAGAGGATGAAAAGTATAAAATACAAGCATTAATTCCATTTTATAAAGAATAATGTAGTTGAAGCGAGATATACGTATCATACCACCTGAAGAGACTAGTGAGAAGCTAAGAATTGGATTGCCAGCACGTAAAGCAGCGGGTGTAAAGGGTGTTCAGAAGGCCGTAGATAAGGTGCGTGATGAGCTAGGAGTGCTTGAGGGAATGTTACTTCTTCAGCGCATGAATCAAAAGGATGGCTTTGATTGTCCGTCTTGTGCTTGGCCAGATCCAGATGGCGCGCGTTCTTCCGTAGCTGAATATTGTGAAAATGGAGCTAAAGCGCTTGCTGATGAAGCCACGTCTAAGCGTATAGGAAGAAAATTTATGGCTAATTATTCTGTTGAAGCCTTAAGCAGAAAGAGTGATTATTGGCTAGGTATACAGGGTAGATTGACACGCCCAATGATACTTCGAGAAGGAAGTGTGCATTATGAACCCATTGAGTGGGAGGAGGCTTTTAATTTAATAGCTTCTCATTTGGCTGACCTGAAAGATCCTAATGAAGCAGTGTTTTACACTTCAGGTCGAACAAGTAATGAAGCAGCATTTTTGTATCAGCTTTTTGCTAGGCGTTTAGGGACCAATAATTTGCCAGATTGTTCAAATATGTGTCACGAGTCTAGTGGGGTTGGTCTATCTGAAACATTGGGTATAGGAAAGGGATCAGTAACTCTTGAGGATTTTGATAAAGCGGAGGTAGTAATTGTTGTTGGTCAGAATCCGGGTACGAATCATCCCCGTATGATGTCGGCTCTTAAGAAATGTAAGGATAGGGGAGGAAAGATAATTACGATTAACCCAATTTTAGAATCGGGTAATATTGCCTTTGTAGATCCTAAAGATCCATGGGAGATAGTTAAGGGAGGTACTCAGCTTAATGATTACTTTTTACAAGTTAGAATTAATGGAGATGTAGCTTTGCTTAAAGCTATTATGAAGGGCTTGTTGATTAAAGAAAAGGAGAGTCCTGGTTCAGTCTTTGACTTGAACTTTATTAAGGAAAAAACAAAGGGTTATAATGAGCTTATTGCTGATTTAGAGAACTACGAATATGAAAGTTTGGTAAGGGACAGTCAAGTAGATCCAAATGTTTTAACGAAGGTCATTGATCTTTTGGCTAAAAAGAAGCGAATTATTATCTGTTGGGCTATGGGTTTAACCCAGCACCTCAATGGTGTAGAAAATATCAAAGAGGTCGTAAATTTATTATTACTCAAGGGTAGTATTGGTAAAGATGGTGCGGGAAGCTGTCCAGTTCGGGGGCACAGTAACGTTCAAGGAGATAGAACTGTAGGTATAATTGAAAGGCCTACGGAATTATTTTTAAAAAATCTCGACGCCTGTTTTGGTATTGATTCTCCAAGAGAGCATGGTTATAATGTAGTGGAAGCTATTGAAGCTATGCATGCTTCTAAGGTCAAGCTATTTATGGCAATGGGCGGTAACTTTATTTCGGCAACACCGGACAGTCAATTTAGCGGAGAAGCAATGATGAACTGTGACTTAAGTGTGCAGGTGTCTACAAAACTAAATCGATCACATTTAGTGACCGCAAAGACTGCCATTATTTTGCCTTGCTTGGGGCGTTCTGAAAAGGATGACCAAGAAGGGATTAATCAGTTTGTTAGTGTGGAGAATTCAATGGGCGTAGTTCACAAAAGTATGGGCCGAAAGTTTCCATCTTCAAGATATTTGAAGAGCGAAGTAGCTATTGTCTCTGGTTTAGCACAGGCATACGAGCATGCTACTTCAAGTAGCGGTATAAAGTGGTCAGAAATGTCAAAGGATTATGACTTGATACGTGACAATATTGAGAAATGTATACCCGGATTTGATAGCTATAATGCTAGAGTAAGGCAGAGTGGAGGGTTTTATTTACCGAATTGTGCACGAAATCAGGATTTTGATACAGATATTAAAAAAGCGAAGTTTTCTATTTGTGCATTGCCCGAACATAGTTTATCTGATGGGCAGTATGTTCTCATGACGATAAGAAGTCATGATCAATTTAATACGACTATTTATGGAATGGATGATAGATATCGTGGCGTATATAATGAGCGTAGAGTAGTTCTAATGCATCCAGATGATATGAGTCAAGAAGGTTTGTCAAAAGGAGATAAAATTCATCTGAAGAGTAATTATGATGGAGTAACAAGACTTGCTAATAACTTTGTAGTTGTGCCATACAAAATATCTAGAGGATGCATAGCGTCCTATTTTCCGGAAACTAATGTGCTTATTCCTTTAGATTTAAAAGCGTATAAAAGTGATACCCCAGCTTCAAAGTATATAAAGGTGAGCCTTGATAAGGTGTAGTATATTGGATGTGTTGAAATCTCTTATTTGGAATTAATCTAAATAAGAATTAATTTAGTCCCCGACTTCTAATAGAAGCAATGAAAAAGGGGATAACAACAACGAAGAAGCTAAAGAAAAAGTGCTGTAAAAAGTATAAGAAGAAAGGCCGTTTTTGTAAGTCTTGTCCTAAAGAGGGGTGTCCTCTTCGAGTTTGACTTCTGAGTATATTTCTTTGAGCCACTTCACAATTGATGGCAGTACAACATCTACATCTTCTGTAATCAACGCGTGGTTTAAGCCATCAAAGATTTGAATTCTCTTTTTGCAATTGAGCTGATTAAATATTTTTTCTGTGTAATGAACCGGGAATATGCTATCCTTATTTCCTTGGAATACCATAACTGGAATCTTAATTTGATCTATTGGTCTGCTTAGATGTGTCGTAGCTAATGAGCGCAACGCTCTTAATGTAATACTTTGCAGTGCAAGCGGGTCTGATTCTATAAAGTTTTTGGCATTACCCCAGTGGCGAACCTTTATGCTTTCTAAATCTAAGTAAGTAGAGATAGGTATGGATTGTTCCCCTATGACTCCGCTCATAGTGAGCATGATGGGTTTTAAAAAAGAGGTAATACTAGGGCTTCTTGTTAGGTTGAGGGTTTCAGGGTCTGTGAGGTCTGCAAAATTTTGGCAAACAGCGCTTTGTATCTTTGCATCTTTAGCTGCTAGGTAGAAGGCAAGGATGCCTCCTTGACTGCTTCCAATTAAGCTTACTTGGTCATTATATCGGTTTCTAATGTATTCAATAGTGTTCTCAACATCCTTCATTACTTCCATTAATGTATAATCACCCCGATTGCCTTCGCTTCTACCATGTCCTCTTGGGTCTATGCCAATGACATTAAATCCTTGCATGCCAAGCTTGTACATGATTTCAGCGTAGCACATTGCATATAAAGCCGTGCCTGGAATAAATAATATATTTGGAGCTTTTGGATGGTGTTCAAAAATATCCAAATGTATTTTTAATCCATCAGATATGATTTCTGCACTTTCAAAATGTCGATGATAAGGCTTTACTCCAATTTTGCTTGCAATAAGGTCAAAATATTCATTAAGCTCTTCTTTGCTTAAAGTATTTCCTGCTCCCATAATTCTACTTCTACTCTAAAAAGAAAGAAGGAAGTTAATAAAACTAAGCGAAAAATTATCTATTTGGATGGTTGATATCCCGTTAATCCAGCATTAGACTGGTATACAAAGTTGATTGCACCACACTCACCAAGGTCAGATTTTAGTAGCAATTCTCTTGTTCGTTCACCATCATAAAATCGAATAGCGGCCGTATTAGGGGGTTGGGTACCTAAATTGTGTGCATATAAAACTAGAAAATTATTCGAGTGTGGATCTATTTTTAAGTCAAGCTTGAATTTGTGTTGAGATAAAGTGTGTTTATGTAAGACCCACTTTCCATTCATCATCATAGAAATTTGGTCTCCATCTACTTTCATGTTATCCCAAATAAAGACTTCAATGTTACTCTGGCTGACAGCCACAGTTTTTGATGTAATCACTTTTCTATTATCAATTGCAGATGGGACATTTTTTTGTTCGTATGCAACAATAATATTTTTCATTATAGAATTGACATCTTCTTCCTCATGAGCTTCAAGTCTAGCACTGCTTACAGAATAAGCTTCAAACTCATCTTCCATTGCCCGTTTTTCAATGGCTTCAAAATTTAGGCTTTTATGTTTGTATGTTTCTTTATTGAGTTTGGGTTGATGGTTCGCTAATGGGTCTTTCATTTGTTTTAAAGGTGGAATCTTTTGAACATCCATACTAAAATGCGGTTTTTGCTCAGGCTTTAATTCTAGCTTGTTTACCTTGGCTTTTGGCTCTTTAAGTTGGCTTATGTCGCTTGTTATATCAGCTACTTCTAATTGAGCGAGCTCTTGGGATTTGATTTTAATTTCTTTTTTAATGGGTGCTTTAGGCTTTCTTATTGCTTCTTTTTTAATTTCCTTAAGGCTTTCTAAATTGCTTTTATTCAGTATGTTGTCGAGCTCAGAAATCGGGTTAACAGTCTTGTTGTTGCCTGCCTTATTTATCATAGGATTTACATCAGCAAGTTCAGAGCGAACCAATTCATCAGCTGCAGCTTTTTGAGCCATGATTTTTTTCTGCTCTTGCTGATATCTGTAGGGTGTTCCCCAAAGTATAATGTTGCCATCATAACTACATGTAGCAATGTAATGGTTGCCTTTGCTAAATGCGAAGGAGCGCACAACATCCATATGTCCCTTCAGTTCTCCAACTAAACTTTTAGTTTGTAGGTCCCATATTCGAGCATTGTTGTCTGAATTACCTGTAAGTAAATATTTGTTGTCATTGGATGCTACTAGATTACTATATCCTGTTTTACCTGCTTTTTTGCTGTAAAGAAGGCCATAAAATCCGAAGCGGTAGTCCCAATAATTAAGGGTGCCATCTTCGCACCAACTAATAAGGTTTCCTTTGGGAGTAAATACAATTTGGTTGACATAGTCTGAGCAAGAACCGATTTCTTTTTCTACTCGACTAGTGCTTAGATTTAAAAACTTAATTGAAAATCCTGAGCTAAATACTAAATGTTTCTCATCAGGTGAGTAGGTAGCAGAAGTTATAAAGTAA
Organism: uncultured Saprospirales bacterium; assembly: GCA_913050195.1. GTDB lineage: Bacteria > Bacteroidota > Bacteroidia > Chitinophagales > CAJXBJ01 > CAJXBJ01. The sequence goes on along the minus strand of CAJXBJ010000001.1, from coordinate 43,938 downwards.
GGATTGTGATAAATAGGGTATGGATTGCTTTTTGACAGAAATGAGTGTTTGTAAATGCTTCCATCTTGTCCGCCAAAATATACTTGCCTGCTGTCTGGGTGAAATAAAATAAAGGAAATGTTATGATCTGAGTTATATGTTTTGACCAGCTTCATATCAGGGTAAGTCCACACTTTAGCAGTCTTGTCACTACTCGCTGTAGCCATAAACCGACCATCTTCGCTGAAGCTGATATTGTTGATTCGATTATTATGAGCGCGATGTTCGTGTTTTGGCTTATTCTTGTTTTTAGACCAGAAGAACAACATTCCATCAAAGTCTCCACTAATGATGTGTTTGTTGTCTGGTGAAAAGACCACTCTTTCAATGGGTGTTTTGTGATCGCCATATGTTTGAATGTATCTAAATTCAGCTTCTTCCTGAGAGAAAACAAAAAGGCAAGAACAAAGGCTTAATATGGCAATTATTGACCGCATGCTTTTGTGATACGACTTTTCTAGGAATAAGTTACCTAGTGTGACTTATTACAAATTTACGCTATTTTTTCTTACTTTGCACTAGATTGAAATGCCATGAATTCTCAAACAGAAGAAAATTATTTAAAAGCTATATTTTATCTGACTTATCAAGTTGAGAATTGGGCTTCAACCACCGCTTTGGCAGAACGTCTAAAAACGAAAGCTTCGTCCATAACAGATATGGTTCAGAAGTTGGCAGAAAAAGGCTTCGTAGACTATAAAAAGTATCAGGGGGTTAGGTTAACGGTAAATGGGAAAAAAATTGCCTTAGGGATTATAAGGAAACACCGATTATGGGAAGTTTTTTTAGTAGAAAAGTTAGATTTTAAATGGGATGAAGTACATGAAATAGCTGAGCAGCTAGAGCATATTCAATCCAAGGATTTAACTGATCGGCTAGATGCATTTTTAGATTTTCCAAAGTTTGACCCTCATGGAGATCCAATTCCAGATATAGATGGCAATCTTGTAGAACATGCACAAAGTATCTCTTTAGATAATTTGCAAAAGGCAGAACGTGGAATTGTTGTAGGAGTCAATGATTCCAATGATCACTTCTTGAGATTTCTTGATGAGCATGCTTTAGTTTTGGGGGTTAAGCTAACGGTTTTAGATATATTTCCCTATGATGGTTCTATGCGTATTAAGGTTGGTAAAGAAGAAAAAAGCTTAAGCCACAAGGTGGCCAAAAACTTATTTGTCCAAAGAGCGTCATGATGTTTAGATTAACTGAAATAGTAGAGTTCTTTAAATGGCCATTTATTGCGGTTTTATGCATAATGTTTGAGGGGGTATATGCTCAGCAGACTATTCAGGTTTATGTAGAAGATTTTAATAGCCCTAATCATACTTTTGCTATAGAAGACTCAGTATTTGATAATGATAGAGATCAAAATAGATGGGTTGTTAATGCTGAATATTCAGGTCAGGGCATCTATCCTGATAATTTAGATCAAAATAATACTTATTCTGGTACAATAGGTGGTGCTCCTCAATCAAACTATCTGCATATTCAAGATTCTACTTCGTCGGCCTTGAATGCAAATTTTGACAGATCAGCGGCATCAGATGAATTTGTAGCAATGTTAGATGGAGTTTGCACCTTTGGGATGACAGATGTGCAATTTAGTTTTTTCTACAGTGGTCAAGGCAACCCGGATGCATACATGGAAGTATATTACAGTGCAAACAGTGGTTCTTGGACAAAAACGGGAGCCTTAAAGTATAATGGCAAAAGTATGTGGAAGTTTGAGGTTATCACGGATCCTGCATTTAATGATTTAAAGGATTTACGTCTAGGCTTCAGATGGTATAATACATCGACAAGTGGAGCAGACTCAACGTCAATTGGTGTTGATGATGTTATGATAGTTGGAACTTATGATGAGGTTAACGATCCAGTTGATATTACTATAACAGCTATTGACTCTGCGGTTTGTCAAGGCAAAATTTTGTCTTTTTCATACGAATTGTCAGATACATTATGTGATGCGACTTATGAGATTGAAGTCTCAGACCACAATGGGAACTTTGGTAATAGCATAGGAGCTTGGGTTACTGGTTTAAGTTATCCAAACGTAAGTCTAACAACTGCTATTCAAATACCCGGCAGTGCGGTGCCGTCTAATTGTTACAAGCTAAGGGTTAAAAGATTATTTCCTTTACCAACTATAGTAGGCACTGAGAGTATTTGCTTTATTATAGATTCATGTGCTAACAGTATTGTGACAGAACAGCCTTCTGTAACAATGGATACTAATGCAGTTTGTATTGGTAGTGCAATTGATGTTCCCTTTTGGTCTTATGGAGTTTTTTTAAGTGGAAATGAATACGTTGCAGAATTATCAGATACCAATGGTAGTTTTGTGAACTCAACGATTATTAACTCGAATCCAGATGTAAAGACTTATGAGCCAGGAATGGTTATGAACCCTGGACAGGTTGGTGGTATTGTTCCCACAGTGCCTGAAGGTTGTGGCTATTACGTAAGGGTTAATTCAACGAACCCAGCTGTTTCAGGCGCGCCCTGGGGGCCATTTTGTATTCGAGAATGTGATGTGGAGTTTAATCAGAAGGAAGATATTAGTGTTTGTGTTTCAGATACACATGGTGTGACCGTTAATGTGCCTGTTGATATTAATACCTACAATACCATGGTGACGTATGGTGTTTCTAATAATTTTATGGTAGAAATATTAGATGCTAAAACAATGGCTCAAGTGAATCTTGGAGGCATTGGTATAAAGGCTTCTACAACTTCAACTTCAATTGATATAAACATTCCTTCTGTGCCAAATTTAGGAAGTGTTGGGATTATGCCTAAGCTCTGGTATATAAGACTGGTTGCAACGCACCCGTCTTTAAGTGATCAAAAGTGGAGTACTATTATTCGCTTGACTATAGGAGCCCCTGCGATTATTCCACTTGAATTGTACACACCAGATTCACTGCTTTGCTATAGTGATATTAGTTATGTAATGGTCTTGTTTGCAAATTCCGATTCCAAATATCAATGGTATTTGAATGGTAATGCTTTTCCTCCAAATGATCCTAAAAATCCGCTTTGGGTGCAATTTAATAGTATAGGGTTGTTAGAGTTTACAGCTCAAGAAACTAATTTTGGTTGCTTAGGGGAGATGTCTCCTCCGATAATGATAGATGTTATTCCGCCTCCGCAGACCTACATAACAGGAGACCCTTTAATTTGTGAGGGTGATACAGTCACTTATACTGTGCCATTTTACCAGAATACATATTATGAATGGACGCTGCCTCACGGAGCAGTTATAGATACTGGAAATAATGAGATTACCGTTAAAATTGATACTCCTGGGCAGCAACAGTTATTAATCTATGCGCTCAATATGTGTGGTTCAGCCTCTGGGAGCAAAAATATTAATGTCCGAGATGCACCAGATGTAGTTTTAGACAACGATACAATAATTTGCTTTGGAGAGAGTATTGATCTATATGGCAGTGGCGTTGGTAATGGTGTGGCATGGTATCCACCATTGGCGGTTAATGACCCTTACTCCTTAAATACATCAGCAACACCAGATACAACCACCAATTTCTTGTTAGCTGTTAGTGATAATTTTTGTACTGGTAGGGACTCAATATTGGTTATAGTTCAAGAGCTTCCAACTATTGATGCTGGTGACAATGTGCAGATTGAAATTGGGGGTTATGTCCAACTTCAAACAAATGCTAGTGCTCAAGTTTCGTGGTCTCCAAGTACAGGTTTGTCCTGTGATGATTGTCCCGACCCTATAGCATCACCAACCCTTACAACCACCTATTATGTTACGACGACGGATAGTGTTGGTTGTCAGACTATAGATACTGTAGAGGTGCAGGTTTTGGAGTCTGTAGTGAATCTTCCTTCTGCATTTACTCCAAATATGGATGGTGAAAATGATATAGTGTTTGCAGAGGGTATGTTTGTCGGTGATTTCAATTTAAAGATCTACAATAGATGGGGTAGTCTTGTGTTTGAAAGTACTGATATGGCATATGGATGGGATGGAACATTTAACGGCCATGAGCAGCCTGTTGGGACTTATGTGTATTTAGTTACTGGGACATTATATGGCAAGCCCTATGTTAAGCAGGGTAATTTGAGTTTGATACGCTAAATTCTTTTAAGTAAATGCTACGCATAATTCTGAGTTTATCTTCTTTATTGACGTTCTTTCTAAGTGCTCAAATAACGGAGTATTTTTCAGATAGTGTTTTGGGGCAAACAAATGCATGGTATGGAGATACTGCTTTTTTTCAGCTAAACTCCGATAAATTACATTTGAATGCACCTAGTGTAAGCGATACAGCATATATAGTAACTCCTTCGTCAGTACTGTATAATGCACAATGGGAGTTTTGGCTAAAGCTTAAATTTAATCCCTCATCAAACAATTATGCGCGTTTCTATCTTAGCTCAGACGTTAAAAATGTTGAGGGAGCACTTTACGGTTATTATTTGAAAATAGGTGGTAGTGAGGATGAGATTTCCCTTTATCGTCAAGAAGGTAATCAGCATATAGAAATCATTGATGGAATGGATGGTTTAATAGATACTTCAACAGTTAACATTCGTTTGCGAGTAACGCGAGATAGTTTGGCAAAATGGCGAATCTTTGCAGATTTAAGCGGTGGCCATGTTTTTTCATTTCTTGGAAGTATAGCAGATTCCACATATTTGCAGGCTGCCTATACTGGTTTTTACTGTAGGTATACTGCTTCTAGGTCGGATAAATTTTATTTTGATAGTCTTGTAGTTGATGGCCAAGTTATTTCGGATAAAACGCCACCTTATATTATTGATGGTAACATAGAAAGTGATTCTAGTTTGAGTATTAGTTTTAATGAGATGATTGATTCCTCCGCTTTAATAAATTCAAATTATATGCTCTTTCCTAATTTAGGGCAGCCAGATTCAGTTGTATTTATTCAATCTACTGGTAAGTACATGCTTTTTTTTCCCGATACCGTACATGAGAATAAGCTTTATACCTTGTATGCGAATAATATTTCAGATACTTCAGGTAATTCAATGAATGATAGTATTAATTTTTTAAAATATGCTCCTGAATTCATAGTGTATAATGATGTGCGCATTAATGAATTGATGCCAGACCCAAATCCATCACAAGGCCTTCCTCAAAAGGAATATATAGAGCTTTATAATCGTTCAAATAAGCTCATTAACTTGAAAGATTGGTCCATTACAGATGGCAGCACGATAACAGATTTAGATCATTTTTATTTATTTCCCAATGGGTATTTATTGCTGTGCAAAAAATCCGATACCATTCATTTTAGCTCCGTTCAATCTAAGATGGGGTTAAGTCCTTGGCCTAGCTTAAACAATGGTGGAGACTCTATTATTTTATATGACTCATCTATGCAATTAATTGACTCTATACACTACACTGAAAATTGGTATGGTGATGAATCAAAAGATGCTGGTGGTTGGTCCTTAGAGCTTATACAACCAATGGACACCTGTCCAGGAACAAATTCATGGATGGCATCCACAAGTACTTTGGGAGGAACCCCAGGTTTTCAAAATGCTGTTTATGACAATTATTATGTTCGTGAGGTTACAGGACCTTTAAATGTTAATCAATCAGATACTTCCACATACAGTGTAAGGCCATCGCCAGGATCTATATTTGAATGGACGGTCTCTGGCGGCCTATTGCTGAGTGGTCAGTTTTCACCAAATCTAAATGTTCAGTGGCTTAATTCAGGGCAAGGATTAATTGGTTTGACAGAGACAAATAATGCAGGATGTGTTCAAGAAGTGATTTATAAAATTATAAACGTTGGTGCTATTACAGGTGTCGCTCTGCATTATTTAACTGAAGGAATACAATTATACTTTGATTTGAAAGAATTTCCTAAAGAAGATAATCTGTATTTAGAGGTGTATAATCTTAATGGACAGCTCATTTACTATAGAGCAGGCAAAGTAAATCAATTGCAGAATGATTTAATTAGGTTTCCTGAAAATCAGGCTTGTTTTATTCAAGTTAGATCAGACTATAAAGTTTTATTTAGGGAAGCAGTTATGAATATAGTTAATTAAATGGGATACAAGATGCAACGAATATTAATCACTCAACTACTGTTATTCTCTTATAGCCTTGCTATTGGACAGATAAATATAAGTCGTGGGCCTTATCTTCAGGAGCTAACCGATACTTCTGTAGTTGTTTGTTGGCGTACGGATGTTGTTACAGACGCTAAAGTCCATTATGATCAAAATTTAGGCGGGCAGAGTTTTTCAGTTAGTGATTTTAGTCAGTTGTATGATCATCAGTTGAAAATTTCAAATTTGAATCCAAACACGACCTATTATTACCAAATTGAAAATGGTGGTCAATTGTTGGCCGGTGGTACGGAGGGTTTTCGCTTTAGAACAGCACCTCCTCCATATTCGGAACAGCCAATAAGAATTTGGACAATTGGGGACTTTGGGAAAGGCAATACTATGCAAAAAAAAGTTCGTGATGCCTATTTAAATTGGACAGACACAAATCATACAGATGTTTGGCTTTGGTTGGGTGATAATGCATATCAGAGTGGTACTGATAATGAATATCAAACGAAGGTTTTTGATTCAGTTAATGCATATGGACAGATTATGCCTTATATGCCGTTTATGCCTTGCCCTGGTAACCATGATTATATGAGTGTGTCTCCGCCGAGTCCAATTAGTAGTATTAATCCATGGTCTCATAGTGGTCCTTATTATGATATTGTAGATGTGCCAACAAATGGAGAAGGAGGTGGCTATCCATCAGGCACTGAGCTTTATTATTCTTTTGATTACGGTAATGTACATTTCTTAAGTATTAATTCTGAGCTAGGATCAATAAACCTACTTAATTCATCTCATGACTGGATTGGTACATTGCCTTATTTTAATACATCTGCCTCTTCTTTTGTTTCTAGTCCAATGACTGATTGGATTCATAATGATTTGCAACAAAATGATAAGACATGGACTATTGTATATTTTCATCAGCCTCCATTTACTGATGGTTCCCATGATTCCGAAGCATTTTGGGAAGTATTTATGAAGGCTATGCGTGAAAATATTTTGCCCATATTAGAGCAATATAATGTTGATTTGGTGATGGCTGGACATTCTCATGTTTATGAGCGGTCATATTTGATTAAAGGACATTATGATGATCCAAATACATTCAATGCATCTACGATGATTGTTAATGGAAATAGTGGTTATGATAGTTTGGGGCAGGCTTATTTAAAAGATTTAAATCAGGCTAATGGGGATGAAGGGACTATGTATATCGTTTGTGGTAATTCGGCAAGTGTTAAATCAAATCCAGGTTTAAATTATCCTGCAATGTATTATGGCTATGGCTGTGATACTTGTGCGGGTTCTCTTGTTTTGGATATAGAGGGAGGGCGTTTAGATGGACGATTTATAACAGCGCATAATGAGGAGTTAGACCACTTTACCATACTCAAGGATTCAATACAAAATAGTTCGTCACACTTGTTGATGAATAAGGAGACATATTGGGGGGTTTATCCTAATCCCTTTAACGATGTATGTAATGTCGCATTGAAATTAGAAAATGCTAGAAATGTAAAGCTTTCATTGCTAGATATTAAAGGAAAATTCATTTCAAATTTGTACAGTTCTGTTAAACTAAACAGTCGTGTTAATATAAATCTTAGTCCTGCTTTGAAAAAACTAGACCCTGGCAATTATTTGTTGCGTCTAACAACTGATAGATCAAAACATATTAAAAAGATTGTAAAAATATAAGCGATGAAAAAATTCTTGACTGGCTTGACCATGAGTCTCGCATTCTTTGCATCATCTCAAAATAATAATGGTATTCTAGATCAAATAGAAGAATTTTGTACTCCTGTTGAAGTCCCTTTTACAATGCCGGATGGGGTTAAGTTGATGACGAATGTTTATTTGCCAATAGTTAGAGACAGCTTAAGGGTAAATATTGATATTCCATTAGCTGGGAATGTAAATGTGCAGATTATTAAGAAAGGGGCTCAGATTGTTAAATATGATTCCTTAAATGGCAGTCTTAATAATAATCCGTACCAGTTACCGTTTATTTTCACTAGAACGCCTTATGGTAAAGAGGGAAATGATATGGCTGGTGGTGTTATGTCTTTATTAGGTTATACTTATGGAATACAGGATATGCGGGGTAGATACCGTTCAGAGGGTATCTATTATCCAATGTTAAGTGATTCTTGGGAAAAGACGGCGTATCATCCTGACTATGCACATGTTTTAGATGTCACAAGCCTTAATGATCCGCTTAATTCAAATAAGCATGAAGATGGATATAATAGTATTGAGTTTATTTTGGATAGCCTAACAAGAGATTATGGAGATCTCCCTCACACAGATTCTATGCTCCATAATGGCATTATTGGTATGTTTGGAGCTTCAGCTTTAGGCAATACTCAATATCAAGCAGCAGCGGCACATCGTATAGACCCAAGTAAAGCTGGATTGAAAGGTTTAATACCAATAGTTGCAACCAACGAACATCATAATGTCACAGGTTTTCAAAATGGAGTTTTTAGAGAAGGTATAGTAAAAGGTTGGCTTAAAGGGCAATTATTAGATTTGATCGAAAACTCGGATACATTGGATACCTTGTATCAGAACGCTATTCATACGCCTTCAGATTTTGATTTAAATACTAAAATGGAGGTTGCAGATAAAGCTATCGAGTATTTCACAACAATAAGCTCAAATGGGAATTTGCCTAATTATTATCCTAACTGTCCTGCAAGATCGGATATGGATGCTAGTAGAGCACCTGTCAATGCGCAAGGAGAAGCAGACCCTCAGGGAAATCATTCTCGTTATGAAAATATGCAAGTGGCAGCTTATCATGTAACTGGATGGTGGGACATTTTTATCGATGGGCAAATTGAGACACATAAACAAATGGTTTCTCACATAGAGGATTCTTTAGCAAAGCTTCAAAAATTAGTTATTGGGCCATGGGCGCATCAAACTGTCAGCTCTTTATCTACAGGAGATATAAATTATAAAGACAATGCCCTCAATATTACCCGATTCAATTTAGAGCAAATAGCAGATGCGGATTTTGGAAGTATTTTAAAGTCAGAACTGATTCAGTGGTATAGATATACACTTAATTATAATGATTATAAGTCAGTAGGAGATGCTTCTTACATTTTCCCAGAAAATACAGATTGGGATGATTTAGGAGGATACTTTAGTGTACGTATTCCTGCTGAGGATTATAACATGAGCTTTGCTGATATGTTTAACTTTTTAAGTGGCTCTCAGCCATTACATGGGCTGAAAGGAGAGGTTCGTTTTAGTCCACCTGCGCCTATTCCAGGAGATTCAATAAGCTTTACCTTTAGTATCCCATCATTTGGAGTTCCCTTAATTGAAGGACTCACACCAGGTGCCGTTGAGGAAGCATCATTGCCAGATTTTGCTAATGAGATTCCAAACATACGTTTTTATGTAGTAGGTCCGGTTAATGATGGTGTGGCTGAAAATGCAGAACTGTCTAACTATTGGTTTGCTTCAGATACTTTTCCAATAGTAGATAACTTGCATTGGGAAAAATGGTACTTACATCAAAATGGTGGGTTTGATAGACAAGCTCCACAAAGTGATGAGGGCTATGCAGTTTACGTGCATGATCCCGATGATCCAGTTCGAACGTTGGGAGGAGCAAATATGATTCCCAATGTTCCAGGTAGTAATAAAAAAAGTCAGGGTCAAATAAACCTTGCAGATGAAAATTATAGATATCATGGAATGGACCGACCAGGTGTCCTTCAATTTGAAAGTTCAGTTATAGTAGATTCTTTATGTCTCATTGGCTTTCCAAGAATGAAACTGTATGCTAAGTCTAGCCCTTCTCCAGATATTGACGGTACAACAGATACAGATTTTTTTGTACGTATATTGGATGTATACCCTGACGGCAGAGAGTTTTTTGTAGTTGAGGGAGCTCTTAATGCCAGGGCTCGTGAATATGCTCATTCATTAGCAGTAGATAATGAAGATGATAATGCAGTCTTTTCAAATATAAATTCAGGTGAACTTTATGAATATTATTTTAAGTTAATGCCCATCGCATATACTTGGGGTAAAGGGCATAAAATTAAGATCCTAATAAGCAGTAGTAATCATCCAAGGTATCAAGTTAATGCTAACTTGCCTATAGATGACGGGACTTATTATTTGAGAGAGCCCATGGATGGTCAATATTTAAACTATAATGGGCAGATGTTTGCCGCTCGAAAAGCAGTTCAGCGTATTGCCTTTTCTACAACACATCCAACACATTTAGAATTGCCTATTTATCAGGAAGGTTTTACAAAGCTTGAAGAGGCATCAATTATATCAAATGATAAGCTTTTGGTGTTCCCAAATCCTACTTCAGATATGATTTCAATATATCTTGAAAAACCAGACATATACCAGCTTCGAATGTATGAAATGTCAGGTAAGGTATTATTGGAAAAAAATATTCAAAGAGAATATCAAATAACATTTGAAGGTTTAGAGCGGGGGGTGTATTTCCTTGAGCTAATTTCTAAGGACGATGGTAGTGTTTTAAGAGACAAAATATTAAAGCAATAAAGGTTAGGTATGAGGTTTTTAATTTTATCAATAGGTCTGCTTTCATCATTTATATGTATGGCACAGACGGATGCAATAGAAGGTCAAATATTTGATGCAAAAACTAAAGAAGCCTTAGCATTTGCAACGATCATAATTGAAGGTACCCAGAAAGGCGTTAGTGCGGATATCAATGGAAAATATAATATCAGCTTGGATTTTGGAGCAAAGGCAAGTATTACACTTAGTGTTTCTTATGTTGGATACAATGTGCAAAAGGTAGCGATATCTAAGGGAGTTAAAAATTATGACTTCTATTTGGAAGCTCTTGGCGTGTATGCAAAAGAAGTGGTTGTCTCAGCATCAAGAAAAAGTGAAAGTTTAATGCAGGCTCCAGTAGCCATTCAAAAAGTAAGTGCATTGGAGATTCAAAATTCATCATCAGGAGATTTTTATCAAAGCCTTTCTAATCTAAGTGGTGTGGATATCGTTACCTCTAGTATGGGCTTTAAATCCTTTAATACAAGGGGGTTTAATTCTACATCTCCTGTGCGTTCAGTTCAATTTATAGATGGTATGGATAATCAGGCTCCTGGATTAAACTTCCCGATAGGTAATTTAATTGGCGCAATGGAGATGGATTTACAAAGCATAGAAGTTATTTCTGGAGCGGCTTCGGCGTTATACGGAGCTAATGCCTTTCAGGGCGTTGTAAATATGACGACAAAAGATCCATTTCGTTACCCTGGATTAAGTGCTTTAGTTAAAGGTGGCTCTAATTCGCTTAGTGAAGCACAATTTAGATTCGCAAAAAAAATAGGAGAAAATAATCGCTTTGCTTATAAAATTACAGCAGGCTATATGTCAGCAACAGATTGGATAGCAGATGATACTAGTTTAAATAGATATGGTGACTTAGCTATTGACGTAAATTTAACGGAGATTACAAGTCAATTACAGCATGACCAGAGTTTAAGTGCTGAAGACCGAGATAAATATGCGTCTCTTAATACTTATATGTGGTTTTATCCTTTGGCTCAACCGGGTGAAATCCAAGTAAATGCTCCAGGTTATATGGAGTCTGAGCTAGGAAATAATAGAGTGGAAAGTATAAAAGCATCTGCGGCTATGTATTATAAGTTTTCTGATTCATTACAGCTCTCATACATGACCAAGGCTGGACAGGGGAGTGCTGTTTATCAAGGCTCTAATCGATATGCTATAAAAAATATAACAGCACTTCAGCATAAGATTGAATTGCAAAGCAAAAAGTTAAATGTAAAGGCTTATTCGACACTAGAAAATGCTGGAGACTCCTATGATCTTGTTTTTACTGGTATTAATTTAAGCAAAGGAGCGGCTAATAATTATGTCTCCGAATATATGGGAGAATATTTTTCAACCCTGAGTGATTTAACAAATGAGTTTGGTTCATCACCTCAGATTTGGGCAGTTGATAGTGCACATAAAATGGCTGCTATTGCAGCAGAGCAGGCTTGGTACCAAAAAGGAACAGCCGTGTATGATTCAGCCTATAATACAATTATTAATGATCCAGATCTTCAATCAGGCTCTAAGTTTTTGGACAAATCAGCTTTGCATCACCTTGAAGGACAATATAATACAAGTTTGTCATTAGGTGATTTGATTATTGGTGGAGCTTATAGATTATATAGGCCGCGTTCCTTTGGGACTATTTTCTCTGATACCTTATTAAGTTCCGCGGACACTTTGAGTGATGGTCAACCGAATCCTTCTGCACCCTTTTTTGATATTTCTACTTATGAGGCAGGAGGATATGTACAGCTGACTAATCAATTTTTTAATGATAAACTCAAGCTTATTGTTTCAATGCGAGCTGATAAAAGTAAAAATTATGATTGGCAATATTCTCCAAGAATGTCTTTGGTTTTAACGCATAATGAGCATAATTTTCGTGCATCACTGCAACAGGCATTTAGAAGTCCAACTTTGCAGAATCAATACTTAATGCTAGATATAGGTCCCATTATATTATCGGGAAACCTGAATGGTGTTGGTAATATGTATTCCTACGCTTCTGTACAGGAGTTTAGGTCCAATTATGATGAAAACTATTCTATTGATGGTGGTTTGTTGGAGACACTAACTATTGACCCAGTAAAGCCAGAGCAAGTACAATCATTTGAGCTTGGTTACAGGGGTATTTTAGATGATGGATTTTATTTGGATTTGACTGCATACTATAATATTTACAAGAATTTTATTGGAGATGTAAGAGGTTACAAGTTATTGGGTGATGCTGTTGCTGGCGAAGAAAGTGGTATGGATGCTATTTTAACCCATTCAGATGATCAGATAAACTATCAATTATATCAGTTCCCTGTTAATGCAAGAGAGAATGTGCTTTCCTATGGTGCAACTGTTGGATTAGCTTATTATTTTAACCGTCATTGGAGTGCAAAGGCTAATTTTACTTACAGCGAAATGGATACAGCCGCGCTTGAAGATCCAATTATACCAGGATTTAATACACCAAAGCATAAATTGAATTTTGGTGTTGAAGCTAAAGATATATATGAGCAATGGGGTTTTGGTTTTAATTACAAATGGTGTCAAGGATTCATATGGGAAAGTCCATTTGCAGATGGTTTTGTGCCCTCTTATGCCCTTTTGGATGCCCAAGTAAGATATTCAATGCCAGAATGGAACTCGGCTTTAAAGATAGGGGCCTCAAACTTGTTAAATAATATACATATTGAAGCCTATGGTGGTCCACGTGTCGGTCGACTCTTTTATGTGAGTTGGACCTATGATTTGCAAAATTAAAGAGAGCTAATGTAATAGCTTAGAGCACCTTTAAAGTTCATAAAGGCAGAATAGTTTTGATACAGTGGGTCGCTTGAATAAATAAATAAGCAGTGCCCTCCTTTAATGGTGTTTATTATTTCTTTATAGTTATTCCAGGGTAAGGCCGGACATCCTTCGCTTTGACCGATGAAACCTTGTTTCTCTATTTCTTCTTGACTTACATAGTCACTGCCATGAATTACAATGTGGCGTTTACGGACATTAGTATTAAACGGAAAGTCTTTGCCGTCGATCTTTAAAGAAAGTCCATTTTCGCCATAATAGGTTTCGGCCGTAACATAAAAGCCAATACTACTTTTATTTGATTCAGGAGTGTTAGAAAAGCTAACTGGATATTTCCCGCCACTGTTTTTGCCATGGGCCACTAAACTACGTCTGATAAGCTTTCTTTCTTCCATATCTATAATGTATAGTCTTTCTTGGTTAGATGCTTGTCTAAAATCTATAACCGTCAATAAATGACCAGATAATAGATTTTCACGCTTCATATTATAATAACCTATAACCGCCTTTTTAAATAGTCGGTAGCTCATCTGATTTAATAATCCACAATCATAAAAAAGGCTCTTTACATGTGATTCAAAATGATCCATAGCACTTACAGAACGACTTTCCTTTTTAGGTTTATCTGTTTCTGTTGGTGGATCCGCTGCAATAGCTACACCTGTACAAAGCAGAACTAATATTAGGGCTATATTTTTAAGTCCTAGATTCATAAAATAATCACGTCTCTTTCAAATATAATGAAATATAGGGCGTGAAACAAGTCTATATTTGAATACTTTTTAATGAAAACAAGACTTATTTGAATAATTGTTAATTTGAAACCTACACTAGATAGATGCGTAGAAGAAGGTGCATGCATTTTAGGCTTGTTATCTTTTTTTGTTTTTTTAACTTCTTTATAGATGCCATTTTTGGTCAAAAAGAGGTTTCTTTTTATGAGCTAAAAGAAGTTAATGGTAAACAGTATTATAGTTCTGTGCCATTTAGTGGAATAGCTACAACTTATTTTGATAATGGTCAGATGTCTATTCAATATAGCTTTAAAGAAGGTCTTAAGTCTGGTCTAGAAAGACATTGGTATGATAATGGACGGGCTAAGGCAAAATATATCTACAAAGCCAATTTTTTAGAGGGCAAGCAATTTGAATATCATTTAAATGGTGTAAAGGCGTCTCAAGGGGTGTATAAGGCATCTAAGAGAGAGGGCAATTGGAAATGGTGGCACCCTAATAAGCAACTAAAGATGGAGGCGAGTTTTAAGGCTAATCGTTATTTTGGTGATGTAAATGTTTATGACTCTCTTGGGGTTTTTATAGGTGGGGCTAGCATTGTTGAAGGAACTGGTAAATGGGAATCATGGCATCCAAATGGCAATAAAAAAGAGTTGGGCCAATTTGAAATGGGTTATAAGACAGGTCATTGGATATACTATGATGAAGGGGGAGGTGTTTTGGAAGAAGGTAACTTTGTAGAGGATAGAAAAGACAGTATTTGGGTGTACTATAATTCATCTGGTGAAATTCAAAAAGAAGGTCCTTTTGTTAATGGAGTAAAGCATGGCTCATGGACATATTGGTATTCTGATGGGCAAAAGATGAAATTTGGAGATTATCTAAATAATAAGAAAGAAGGGGAGTGGCTTTATTGGTTTGAAGATGGAACTCAAAGTCGAAAAGAATATTTTAAGGAAGATATTCCTCAAGGTCCATACTCTATTTGGTATGAGAATGGACAACTTCAAGAAGAAGGTACAATTGTTAGAGGTGAACGTCAAGGGATGTTTAAGGCTTATTATGAAAATGGACAGCTACAAAAAGAAGGGATATATCAGGAGGGTCGTCATAATAGTAGATGGCAATGGTGGTATGAAGATGGCTTGCTTAAACGAGAGTGTAATTATAAAAATGGTCGTGAAATAGATACATGTCGTCTATATGACTCCTTGTCTAACTTGCAACTTTTTAGAGTGTATGAAGAGGGTGAAATTCAAAAGGGTTGGAGAGAATTTATTGATGGTGCTGAATTAGAGCCCTTTGATTATTTTGCTCAAGGAGAAGATAGTTTAGAAAATGGCGACTTGGGAAGAGCGTTGGAATATTTTACAAAGGCGATTTCTCTGGATCCTGGCGATGTTTATTTCTTTTTTAATCGGGGTAAAGCTCGTTTTCAAGGTGAGTGCTATGAAGAGGCCTTAGTAGACTTTGACTCTGTTTTAGTGCTTAACCCCATGTATACAAATGCTTATTTATTCAGGGGGCACTCAAAAACAAAAATGTATGATTATAAAGGAGCTATTGATGATTATGACTCAGTTTTAGTTTATAACAAAGAAAGTGCGGAAGCCTATAAGTTTAGAGGGTTGAATTGGATTTTTTTGAAGCAATATAGTCTAGGGATGGAAGATTACAATAAGGCGATAATGCTTGATCCCCAGGATCCGATAGTATATAAATTCAGAGGCCATGCTCAGTCTTATGTGTTTAATAATCATTTGGAGGCTATAAAAGATTACAATAAAGCTATTCGATTAAAACCATATGATGCTAAGGCTATTTATGATAGAGCATTAATTAAACTCTACTTTGTTAAAAATGAGGTATCAGCATTATCTGATTTTAATAAGATTTTAGAGATGGATATTGACTCGATGGTGCATTATAATTCACAAATTGACAAGGGAGTTATTTATTTACGTAGAGGAGATATTAAATTTGCAAATGAAGATTTTAATGGGGCAATTAGTGATTATAATAAAGCTATTTCAATTAATCCTAATGATGCGCAAATGTATTATTTAAGAGGCTATGCTAAAGGTAAGCTTAAAGACTTTGAAGCGTCAATAAGGGATTATGATAAAGCCATTCAGTTAAATCCATATCATGAATCTGCCTTTCATCTTCGAGGAGTGAGTAAAGCGCTTATCAAAGATTATGAAGGTGCATGTGATGATTGGAAACATGCTTACAAAATGGGCGTAAAAGAAGTTAAGAATTCTTTATATCGGTATTGCAGAGATTAAAAAATTAAATAATGAAGTTTTTTAGAATACTTATTTTTTTGTTCGCAGTGATTATATTTTTCACTCAAGTTTAAGAACTTTAGGAAGTTTTTGAGGTGAATTTAGCTTGGATACATATTCTTTTTTTGGCCTTTTTTACATATTTGGCAATACTTGTATTTTGCATGTATAAGGTTTATAATGAGTACATATATTTAAAGCAAAAGGTAGCTAAAACAAGAAATCGGACAGATGTGAAAAAGACAGAAATGGAAAAACTATCCTTTCTGCTTGTGCCTTCAGCAATTAATGTTAGGACCCGTCATAAAGAGCTTAAAAGATTAATTATGACCTTGAATATTTTTATTAGAATGTATTGGGGGTCAATTATTGCCTTAATGGTCTTTATAATCTATTCAGTAGTTTCTGAGTAATCTTTATTCTAGTATTACTACACTGAAATTGTTGTCTCTGAAGAGTTGGCCTTTGTGATTCAGTTAATACCTAATCTAAAGCGTTAAATCAAGGTAGTAAAATCGGTGTCTGTAATCCTTAGTTTATCACTTGTGTTTATGATTAAATAGTTGATTTTCAAGCTGAAATTATTCCTATATTTGGGCTCTTTTAGTCTATGAGAATACTTGTTATACTTAGTTTTTTAGCTTCTATTTTAAATGCTCAGCAATTTACTATTAGCGGGTATTTATCATCAAAAGAGTCTGGAGAAAAGCTTATTGGTGCTTCAGTTTTTGATGAACAGTCTAAATTAGGTACAGTTAGTAATACCTATGGTTTTTTTAGTTTAACTATTCCAAAGGGAAGGGTTAATCTGAGATTTTCTTATGTAGGCTATGAGTCGAAGCTCTTTGTCTTTGAAAATGCTAAAGATACAGCCATAAATATTGAAATGGAGGAAGCTCTAAATCTTAAAGAAGTTGAGGTTAGTGCAGAACGTATTGAGCGTATTGAGCAGGAGTCTCAAATGAGTATTGTTAATATGCCCGTAGAGCAAATTAAAGCTTTGCCTGCTTTATTGGGTGAGGTTGATGTTTTAAAGGCTGTACAAATGCTCCCTGGGGTCCAGTCAGGTACGGAAGGAGGAAGTGGTATCTATGTTAGAGGTGGAGGCCCGGATCAAAATCTAATTCTTTTGGATGGTACGCCAGTTTACAATGTTTCTCACTTGTTTGGTTTCTTTTCCGTGTTTAATGCCGATGCTATAAATAATATAAAACTTATAAAAGGTGGCTTCCCAGCACGTTATGGAGGAAGGCTTTCTTCCGTTATGGAGATAAATATGAAGGAAGGCAATATGAAAAAGATTAGAGGGGAAGGCTCTATAGGAGCTATTGCATCCAAATTAACCTTGGAAGGTCCAATTATAAAAGATAAAAGTTCGTTTATAGTATCAGCAAGAAGAACCTATATTGATATTTTAGCTCAGCCCTTAATAAGGGCAGCCTCCTCAGGTGGAGAAGATGTTAGTACCGGCTATTATTTCTATGATTTAAATGCTAAGCTGAATTATAAGTTCTCAGATAGAGATCGAATTTATTTGAGTGCTTACATGGGAGATGATAAGTTCTATTATAAAATGCGTCCATATTCTTATTTATATGATGGGGTGCTATATGAAGAAAAAAATGATGCTCATTTAGCGTGGGGTAACATAACGAGTGCTTTTCGTTGGAATCATCAATTTAGTAATAAGCTTTTCAGTAATCTTACTGCAACCTATAGTCATTATGATTTTAATGTGCGTAATTATCAGGAAACTATCCAAACATCGGATACCGGCGTGCTTAGAAATATAATGGGTGTTGAATACTTATCAGGTATTGATGATTGGGCAGTTAAGCTTGATTTTGACTATTTGCCCAGTCCTAATCACTATGTTAAGTTTGGGGCGCATTATACATACCACACCTTTAAGCCGGGTGCTACCTCTTATCAATTAGAAGTAACGGGTGTTACAAATATAGACAGTACATCTGGCGCAGATAATGTTCATGCACACGAAATGGCTTTGTATGTTGAAGATGACTGGAAATTATCAGATAGATTTAAAGCAAATATCGGACTTCATCTTTCAGGCTTTCAAGTTGAAAATACATTTTATGCAATGCCACAGCCTCGAATTTCATTGCGTTATTTGATGTGGGGTGACTGGGCATTAAAAGGCTCCTATGCTAATATGCAGCAATACATTCATTTATTGACAAATGGCGGTGTTGGTTTGCCAACTGATTTATGGGTTCCAGTCACTCAGAATATAAAGCCTCAAAAGTCTGATCAAATAGCGCTTGGTATTGCAAAAACACTCAATAATAGGTACTTATTTTCTATAGAAGGATATTACAAATGGATGGATGGGCTTATTGAATATAAGGATGGCGCAAGTTTTCTAGGTTCTGAAACTAAATGGTACGATAAAGTTGAAAGTGGAAAGGGGACGTCCTATGGTGTCGAAATATTTGTTCATAAAAAAACGGGAAGAACTCAAGGATGGGTTGGCTATACATTGTCATTTACAGACCGCCACTTTGACAATTTGAATTTTGGTAAATCTTTTCCATATAAGTATGATCGTCGGCATGATTTGTCTTTTGTTTTTACGCAAAAGATAGATTCGCTTTGGGATTTTTCAATGACATGGGTATATGGCACTGGCAATGCTTTAACCTTGCCGATAGAAAGGTATTTAGGATTGCCGAACAATGATGGTTATGGCTATATTTATCCAACGGAGATAGAGCATTATGATGAAAAAAATAGTTTTCGAATGGCCTCATATCATCGTTTAGATGTAGGATTTAAAAATGCTAAAAAGACAAAATGGGGAGAGCGAACGTGGTCATTTGGTGTATATAATGCCTATAATCGACAGAATCCATTTTACTACTATTTTGGCTATGATAGGAATAATAATAGAGCCTTAAAAAGAGTGAGCTTATTTCCATTTTTGCCGTCTGTTAGCTGGGGTTTTAAATTTTAAGTATGAAAAAGTATATTGCTTTAATATTATCCATGTATTTATTTCTTGCTTGTGAAAAGGTGGAGTCCATTGTTGACTTTCCAATGGTGCCCTCAAAATTAGTGGCTAACTGTGAAATGAATGAAGACAGTGTTTGGATGTTGCAATTATCTAAGAGCCTTTCTGTTTTAGATAATGCTGAGATTAAAAAGATTGATACGGCAAAAGTGAAAGTCTATGAAGATGGCCAATTATTAGAGGTTTTACAGTCAGCAGGAAGTGAAGGCTTATATTTTGGTCAATCTAAGCCCAAGTCAGATAAGCTTTATAGAATAAGTGTTGATGGAGTTACAGGCTTTGATTCTATTTATGCTGAAGGGCGTTTGCCTGAAAAAGCTTATTTAAAGGATGTAGAGTCGACAGTAATTGATTCATTTTATCAAACTGATGATTGGGGATACTCTTACGGATATATGGATGTGGAGTTTACTTTTACTATTGAAGATAATCCTAATATTGAAAACTTTTATGGAATACGGGCTTACCGATTAGATACTTTTTATCTAGATATTGATAGCACACAATTAGAAGTTTATAAACAATATTTGAGTCTTGAATTTGATGATCCAATATTTGAAGAAAGTTCAAGCTGGAATTTGTTGCTTCTTAAAGATGCCATATTCAATGGACAGACAGTTAAGGTTAAGGCAAATACTTATTATTATGATTACAGGCCTGGAGTCAATATTTATTTTGAATGTATATCCTTTAATGAAGCAGCTTATCTATACAAAGTTTCTTATGCAACGCATTTAAATGTGGCAAATAATCCTTTTGCAGAACCAGTTCAGGTTTATTCAAACTTTGAAAATGGTTATGGTATTTTATCAGGCATGGCAATTACTGAAAAAGTAATGCCATTATAAGCCATTAATTAAGTTCTAGAATTTCAATATTAAGCCCAAGGTTGGAAGCATACGGCCACTATCACTATCAATGACCTTGGTCAAATAGTGTCCTGGCTTTGAAGGGTCTTCAATTGGAAGCATTTGCGCATCTCGTTCCACAGTAAGATATGGTAAAAAGGCTATTGGTGATCTATACAGGTTTTGGATGTCCAAAAATAAGTTTAGGTTATACTTTTTAAAATAGTAATGTTTGTCAATTCTAATATCCATTTGGTGAAATGACGGCAAACGGAGGCTGTTTAAAGCATCATAGTTGAAAATGCCTCTATTGCTAATCTGCCATTGCTCAATCTTTGAGGAGTTATGAATATCATAGGGCGAGTATGGTGTTCCACCAGAATATCTCCATTTTAGTCCAAGCTGCATGTTTCGTTTAAAAGTTTTTCCAAATACAATATTTGCGAATTGTCGATTATCCCATGAAGAAGCTGTCCAGTTTCCGTACTTATCTTGAAACTCTGAAATTATATAACTATAAGAAGCCATCCAGAAATAAGATTTGTGTAGTTTTTTTTGAATCATTATTTCTAATCCCTGTGCTCTTCCTAATCCAGTTGAATTGGCAGCTTGATAACCTAAGGAAACATAATCAGCAGCTAAATTAGCTAAGGATATAGAGTCCTCTAAAAGGAACGGGTAGTTGCGATATTTTTTGTCAAAAACTTCTAGGCTAATTTTATAATTTTTCTTGTTAGAATATGCAAGCCCTATTGCCTTTTGCTCACACTCTATATAACCTAGTTTGTCTTTATTGACAAATGAATTATCCTGTATGTGTCCTATTACTGTATATGGAGGTAATTGATAATAGATTCCGTATGAAGAATTTAAGCTAAGGTGCTTGCTTATATTATAACTTAAGCTCAATCTAGGAGAGAATTGACTCCATAGTCTTTTAGTTTGCAAGTTTAAATTGCTTCCATCCATTCTCGCACCCAAAGAAGCTTGAATCTTTTCTTTAAAAAAATCTTTAGCCACGGAAGCAAATAGGCCATAAGACTCAAACGCAATTTTGCCTTCAATATCAATGCTGTCAATTCCAAATCGATTGGCTAATAAACTGTAATTGTTCAAGTTGAAATTGTGAAGCTCCCCACTTAACCCATATTTGATTCGAAAAGATCGATGATATATAAGTTGTTCAAATCGTCCCTTGGTCTCAGCTTCTATAGATTTATAATCCAATAAAGTGTTTTGATTGAAAATAGATGCCTTATTGGCTATATTTTCAAAATAATTGCGACTTAATACCAGTTGGTAGTACCCACTGTCTAGATAGTGCTTATAACTCATCCCTGTTACCCATATATTCTGATCTCCTTCAGGTATAAATCCAGTGTTGTATAATAAACTTTCAGTAGGGTCATCTGTCCAATTTAGGCGGGATTTATCCATTGCCCCAAGAGCAAGTAAAAGGAGTTCGTGTTTTCCCCATCGATATTTGTGGCGATACTGAAAGTCAGTATAGTTTGGCAATACAGGTAAGCCAATTCCCTTAAATAAATATTCAGAGAAGGATTTTCTTCCTGAAACAATTAAATTGCCATTATCACCTGTTGGGCTTTCTAAGGTTAGCCATACATCTGTTGAGCCTAAAGTAAAGGTTGCACCTAGTTTTTCTTTATGTGCATCCCTTTGTTTAATGTCTAGTATGCCACTAAGTGTATTTCCTTTTTCCGAAGGGAAGGCACCAGTATAAATATCCATGCTTTCAATAAAATCAGTATTGATTAGGCTTACAGGACCTCCGCTGGCACCCTGAACACTAAAATGGTTAATGATGGGTATCTCTATATCATCTAAGAAAAAGCTATTTTCATTTGATGCGCCTCCTCTGAAGACAATGTTGTATCCAAAGCTAGTTTTTGGTGAAATGCCAGGATAGGTTTTAATTACTTTAGTTAAATCCATAACTGCACCTGGAAATTTTTGAATTTCTGATGCTGGTAAGTTAATAAGTGAGAGCGGGGTAGCTGCTGTTTTTTTAAAAGCTGGTGCAGAAACTTCTACCATTTTCAAGTTAGAAGCAGTTTCATCTAGATATATATCAAAATAAGCATCGCGGTGTCGGCTAATCTCTATTTGGTGCAATATTTTTGTATTGAAGCCAGTATATCTGATTTCTAAATTATAAAGTCCAGTTGGAAGTGAATCGAAATTAAAATAGCCATTAATATCTGAATTGATTTGTTGGTTGAGGCTTTCAATACTTAGACTTGCATGTGGCAAGGCTTCTTTATTTATGGCATTAAAGACATAGCCTTCTAGACTTTGTGTGAAAAGACAGGTCTGTATTAGTATTGCGAGACTAAAAGAAAACCTTTTAACCAATTAACTGCTTTTTTTGCGAATAATGCCATCTCGTTCGATGATTAGTGGAGTATTAGGGAAGTCTAGTTCAGTCAATTCTCGAATGACTTGAATTGAGCGATTTGTTCGATCTTTAAATGCAATTCCATGTGGTTTTTGCTTAGTAGGAATAATCTTCCCTTTAATGAAGTTTCCATTGTTTTCGTCTAGCTCTAAATCCATTATAGCGCCTAAACCATTATATCCAGATATTTTCATATTGCCATAGGTTATAAAGTTCCCTAAAGAATAACAGATTAGCTTGTTTTTATAAAGTTGAATGCCTCTTAAAACATGTGGTCCATGTCCAATTACAACATCAGCACCAGCATCTACTGCAATTTGTGAAAAAGCCATAAGGTTTCCCCTGTCTTCTCCAAAATACTCTTCTTTCATGTGGTACTGCCTTCTAAAGTCTTTTCCCTCAGCACCTCCATGAAAAGTAACAATAACAATGTGATGATCATTGTCAAGTTCAGAGATAACCCTTTTTACAGTGGGTATGTCTGAAATATGATAAGATCGGTCTGAAAAACCAAAAGCTACAATTGCAACTTGCTTGTTTTTAATGTTTAATGTTATATGGCTTTTATGATTTACACTTTCAATGCCATACTCGTTTAGGATTTTATTGGTTAATTCATAGCCTTCTGCACCGTAATCCCAAGTATGGTTGTTGTCCATTCCCATAACATTGAAGTTCATTTTCTTAAGTACTGGCGCAATTGTTCGAGGCATTCCAAACTCATAACACCGTCCAGCTTCCCGAGATTCTTTACTGCATTTTTTTGGTTCAAAAGAAGAGTTAATAAAAACACCTTCTAGATTTCCCATAGTAATATCAGCCCCTTTTAGTGAGCTAGCTATGGAATCGGCAAAAATCCGACCATTATGCAATGGAATAATCGGATCTGGTGTTACTGACCCTAGCATTATATCTCCAACGGCTTTTAGTCGAATTTGAGTATAGCTATTATTGAACAGCCCTACACAAATAAGGCTCAGTACTAGTATTCTTGCTATCATGTTGTTTTTTTTAATCAAATGATTGATTAGATTGGGAGGCAAAAATAATCATCTTTTCGTATTCTTCAGGGTTTAAATCTGAATAGAAGAATTCAATGGGATTAAGTTTGCGACCATTTTTTATGACCTCATAGTGCAAATGTGGTGCCGTAGATTTTCCAGTGCTTCCTACCTTGCCAATGACTTCACCTCTCTTTACTTTTTGTCCTCGTTTTACGAGTATTTTAGACATGTGCGCATATAAAGATCGATATCCATATCCATGATCAATAATTACATTTTGTCCATAACCAGTTCGTAGCTTTTGTGTTCGGACTACAACTCCATTTCCTGTTGCATATATTGGGGTCCCAGTGGGTGCCGTAAAGTCAATGCCTTGGTGAAACTTTCTTGTTTTATAAATTGGGTCAATCCGATATCCATAGCCAGAAGCTAAACGAGTTAAGTCTTTATTTGATACTGGTTGAATAGCTGGTCTAGAAGCCCAATATTTCTCCTTATTTTTAATAAGTTTTGCAATGTCATCATAGGATTTGCTTTGTATGTACACTTGCTTCTGCAGTTTTTTTATACGGTTACTTGTCTGCATTACTAAATCACTAAGATTGCCAAACTTTTCAAATTCATCATATTGGTCATGGCCACCTATGCCAACACTACGGATGCTTTGCGGAATTGGTTCAGATTCAGTGATGACTCGATAAATGTTGTCATCTCTATCTTGAAGATTTTTTAATACTGATTGTGCAACATTAAGCTCTTTCTCTAAATATCGATATTGATCTTCTAGGCTCTTTATTTGTGTTTTGAGCTGCTTTTCTTTTGGAGAGTCAATGTAGGTAAATGCAATAATGATAATTAAAATAGCGGTAAATATTGAAGCAAGTACAAAGCCAAAAAATCGAAATATTCGACTTTTAAAGCTTGGTTTTAGTTTTTCATAACTAAGCGTTTTCTCGTTATAATGGTATATTATTTTCCCCACTTACTCAGAATTAATTGTTAAATTTATCCCCCAAATTTTGCAGAACAAAAATAAGACAAAATTCAGAGTAAAACAATGCGTATGTGTATGACTAGTCAGGAAATACGTCAGTGCTTTTTTGATTTTTTTAAATCAAAAGGACATGATATACAGGCATCAGCACCTATTGTTATCAAGAATGACCCAAGTTTGATGTTTACAAATGCGGGCATGAATCAGTTCAAGGCCTATTTTTTAGGCGATGAAGTCCCAAAAAGTGTTCGCATTGCGAATACGCAAAAGTGTTTGAGAGTTTCAGGAAAGCACAATGACTTAGAGGAAGTAGGAGTAGATACCTATCATCATACAATGTTTGAAATGTTAGGTAATTGGTCTTTTGGAGATTATTTTAAGGAGGAAGCAATTAATTGGGCTTGGGAGTTGCTTACAAATGTTTATAAGGTTGATGCGTCTAGGTTGTATGCTACTGTATTTCAAGGTGATGAAGAAGATGGAGTGCCTTTTGATAAAGAGGCTTATGATATATGGGCTAAAATTATCCCTGAAGAACGGATTTTAAAGTGTAATAAAGAGGATAATTTTTGGGAGATGGGCGATATAGGTCCTTGTGGCCCTTGTTCAGAAATTCATGTGGATTTGCGAAGTGATGAAGAGAGAGCCATAATAGATGGCAGTGAATTGGTGAATAAAGATAACCCTTTAGTTATTGAAGTGTGGAATTTAGTTTTTATGGAATTTAATCGTAAAGCAGACCGTACTTTGGAACTACTAAAAAACAAGCATGTAGATACAGGAATGGGTTTAGAGCGTTTGGCAATGATTTTACAACAAAAAACCTCTAATTATGATTCAGATATTTTTCAAGGGTTAATTGGAGCATTGGAAAAAGCATCTTCTAAGCAATATGGTTTGGATGAAAAAACAGATATAGCATTTAGAGTTATTGTAGATCATGTTCGTGCCATTGCTTTTTCTATAGCTGATGGACAACTTCCATCTAATGTGAAGGCAGGTTACGTAATTAGACGTATTCTTAGAAGAGCTGTTCGATATGCTTACAGTTTTTTAAATATTAAAGAGGCAGTTATATACACATTAACTCCATTGTTATGTAAACAGTTTAAGCTGATTTTCCCAGAAATAGACAATCAAAGTCAGCTTATAGCAAAGGTTATTGAAGAAGAAGAAAAATCCTTTTTGAGGACTTTAAATAAAGGCTTGCATTTCTTAGAGGATATTGAGTCTAAAAATAAAAAGGCTGAGCTTAAGGAAATAACTGGCAAACAAGCTTTCGACTTGTATGATACTTATGGATTTCCTTTGGATCTAACAGCACTTATTGCTTATGAAAAAGGTATGGAACTTGATGAAAAAGGATTCCATGCTTTTATGAAAGAGCAAAAAGAAAGGTCTCGAGCAGCAGCTGAACAAAAGACGTCGGATTGGATAGAAGTTCACTCTGGAAATGTAAATCAATTTGTTGGTTATGATATGCTAGAATGTGAGGCTAAGGTTCAAAAATACCGTTGTATAGAAAAAGGTGGTAAAGAAATAATTCAACTTGTATTAAACCAAACACCTTTTTATGCTGAAAGTGGGGGGCAGGTAGGAGATAAAGGTGTATTGCGATTTGGAGATGAAGTTATTACAGTATTTGATTGTAAAAAGGAACAAAACTTATTTATACATTACTGTAACCAATTACCGAGCGAAATTAATGAGCCATTAATAGCTATGGTTGAAGGGCAAAGAAGACATCTAATTAAGGGCAATCATTCTGCAACTCATTTGTTACAGGCTGCATTAATTGAAGTATTAGGGGCTCATGTTCAGCAAAAAGGATCGTTTTTAAATGACGCCTATTTAAGATTTGATTTTACTCATTTTCAAAAAGTTGAATTGGGTGATTTGGCTCAGATTGAGAATATTGTTAATGAACGTATTCAGGAGGCAAACTCCGTTACTGAGCATAGGAGAGTCCCCAAAGAGAAGGCTTTAGCAATGGGGGCTACAGCTCTTTTTGGAGAAAAATATGGAGAAGAGGTTAGAGTTATTCAGATTTGTGATGATTATTCTGTGGAGCTTTGTGGAGGCACACATGTTAACAATACTGCAGAAATAGGCTTGTTTAAAATTAAAAGTGAATCTGCAGTTGCGGCGGGGATTCGCCGAATAGAGGCTGTTACAAGTTCAGTAGCCTTGAAAAGTCTAAACGATCAGGCACAGCTTTTGAATGATTTAAAAAGTATGCTAAACAACGCAAAGAATCCTAAACAAGCCCTTGGTCAACTAATAGAGGAAAATGTCAAGCTTAAAGAAAGTCTAGAAGAATTTGAATTAAAAGAAGCTCAAGCTTTAAAAGCTAAAATTGAAAATAATATAAAAGAGGATTTAGGAGTACAATGGGCTATAGAACATGTGAGCGGTTATAATAATGATCTTATTAAAAATATGGCTTTTGAGCTTAAAGCAAAGTATCCTAAGTTATGTTTGATTGTTGGTAATGTGTTATTGCCAAAGGTGAATTTAACCCTCGCTTTATCTGATGAGCTTGTTCAGGAGAAAAATTTAAATGCAGGGAAAATAATTCGAGAATGTTCAAGCCCCATTCAAGGAGGAGGAGGTGGTCAAGCCTTTTATGCAACTGCTGGAGGCAAGAACCCTAATGGTTTAGATGAGGCCATTGAGAATATCAAAAATAAGATTTTAGCATCATGAACATACCATTTGATAAATATGATACGGTTATAGGCTTGGAGGTTCATGCGCAATTAAAGACTGCATCAAAAGCATTTTCTTCAGATGGAGCTTATTATGGAGCGCCGTCTAATACATTAATTGATCCAATTTCATTGGGGCATCCTGGAACATTGCCTGTATTAAATAAAAAACAAGTAGAATTAGCTGTTCGGCTTGGACTTGCATTAAATTGTCAAATTCGAAAGAGGAACGAATTTTCTCGTAAAAATTATTTTTACCCAGACTTGCCTAAGGGTTATCAAATTACTCAGTTTGATACTCCAATATGTTTTGAAGGTAGCCTAGTAATAGAAACAAATAAGGGTGTTAAGCATATAGGGATTACACGTATTCATATGGAAGAGGATTCGGGTAAAAGTACGCATGATTTAGATCCTTATTTTACGCTAGTAGATTTAAATAGGGCTGGTGTGCCTTTAGTTGAGATTGTTTCAGAGCCAGAAATGTCATCCTCTGATGAAGCCTATGCATATTTAACAGAGATTCGCAAATTAGTACGTTATTTAGATGTCTGCGATGGTAATATGGAAGAGGGTAGCTTGCGCTGTGATGCTAATGTATCGGTTATGTTAAAGGGAGCTAAGGAGTTTGGTGAAAAGGTTGAAGTCAAAAACATGAACTCTATACGCAACGTAAAGAGGGCGTTAGATTATGAAGTAAAACGTCAAATTATTGCCTTAGAAAATGGTGAAGAAATACAACAAAGCACAAGAGGGTTTGATCCTGTAAAAGGAAGTACTTTTTTAATGCGATTGAAGGAAGATGCACATGATTATAGATATTTTAATGAGCCAGATCTCCCGCCCTTACTCTTGGATGAAGTATATATTGATGAGGTGCGTAAAAAATTGCCAGCCTTGCCAAGACAATTGGTTGAAAAATACACAAGTGAATTTGGTTTGTCTAAATACGATGCCTTAGTATTGACGGATGATAAGGCTATTGCAGAATATTTTGAAGAATTAGCTGGAATATGTGGTGATTATAAGTTGGCTGCCAATTGGGTTATGGGGCCAGTAAAAGCTTATTTGAATGAGCATGCTATTGAATTGTCACAGTTTCCTTTAAAGGTAAGGCGATTAGCTGAGTTGGTTAGTTTAGTGCAAGAAGGAAAAATAAACCATTCAACAGCAAATCAAAAATTGTTTCCAGCCTTAATCGAAGATCAGGAAAGCAATGCTGAACAATTAGCAAATAAAATGAATTTACTCCAGGATATTGAGGAGGATGATATTCGAACATACATAGATGAAGCTTTGGCACAATATCCAGACAAGGTAGCAGCCTATCGAAATGGTAAAAAAGGACTTCTTGGACTTTTTATGGGAGAGGTAATGAAACGTTCTAAAGGCAAAGCAGATCCAAAAAAAACAAATCAATGGTTAAGAATGAAGTTAGAAGAATGAACTTAAAGTGCCTTTTTATATTATTAGTCCTTTTTTCAATGGCAAAATTTACTAATGCTGCCAAGCCTTTTGTTATTAAAGGGCAAATAAAGAATGGATCAAAGCAACTGCTTTATGTAGAAAACATGTTTGCTCAGCAGTTCCATTTATTAGATACGGTTCGTTTGGATAGCGATGGTAAATTTTATATCGAAGGCAATGTAGACGAGGATGCTATTATTAGACTAAGGTTAAGTAAGACCCATTTTTGGTGGGTGATTCTTGAGAAAAAGGAATATACAGTCGAATTAAATCTAAATAGATTTCGCAAAGATAAGCAAGAGGTTAAAGGCTCTGCATCTACAAAGACTCTTTATGGCTTTTTAAAGGCTCAAAGGACTCATTTACAAAAAATGCAAGTGGCAAAGCAAAAGCTTTTTGCAGTAAAACAGCAAGGAAATCAAGCCTTAATGAGTAATGAAGAAAAAAATGCATTTTTCGAAAAAACTCAGAGAATGAAGGATAGGGTTAATATGTTATCAGAATCTTATTTTGATTTTTTAAAATCATATGTCGACACTTCTCAATCTTTAACGGCTATTATTGCTGGTGAAAGTATACCAGCTGAACAATTTCCAACTTATTTAAGAAAAGCTATTAAAAGCTTAAAAAAACGATTTAAAGGTTCAAAATATGTTATGCAATTTGAGAATGTTATTGAGCACAAGCTCAAGCTTCTTGTTGGCGCAGAGGCTCCAGAAATTGCGTTAAATAGTCCAGATCAAAAAATCATTAAGCTATCTTCTTTAAAAGGCAAATATGTTCTTATTGATTTTTGGGCGTCATGGTGTCGTCCTTGCAGGGCAGCTAATCCGCATATTGTCAAACTTTATGAGAAATATAAGAAGAAGGGATTTGCAATATTTAGTGTTTCATTGGATCAACGTAAAGCTTCATGGGTTAAAGCTATTGAAGCAGATGGTCTTGTATGGGATACCCATGTTAGTGATTTAAAGGGATGGCAAAGTGCTGCTGCGAAAGAGTATGAGATTCGTGGTATTCCAACCACCTATCTATTGGATAAAAAAGGCCGTATTATTGCTCGAGACCTGAGAGGGGAAAGTCTAGATAGAAAGTTAAAGGAAGTGTTTGAAAAATGATATTTGATCGAGGGAGAAATCCTTTTTTATATCGATTGTCTATATATGGTATAGGCTTTTTAATAGGGACTTTACTTTCTCTTAAATACTGTGAAATGCGCAGTGGAGCTAATTTTATAAAGCGGGTAAAAGGAGAAGTTTTTCCAGAGATAATTGGGCGAGATTTGAATAGTTTTGAAAGTAAGCTTTCAAATTATAATGGTCACATAATAATGTTAAGTTTTTGGTCTTCAGTTAATCCTTCATGTAGGTCTTATAATGTGGAGCTTGTTGCCTTAAGTGAGGAAGTTGGATCTGTTTTAAAAGATTCTTTGCCTTTTACAGTTTTAAGTGTAAATATGGATTTTAATCAAGAATTGGCTAAAGCGGCTATTAAAAAAGACTCCTTGTATTGGGAAAGTCATTTGCTGCCTGACTCTTTGGATATGGGGTTTTATGGTATTCGTGAACTTCCTTGTGTTTACCTTTTGGATACAAATCGAGTAATATTGGCTAAAACAACGAATACGAATGCATTAAGACATGCTATTTCCCTTTGGAAGTGACAAAATGTCTTTATTTTTGCAGTGGCAAGCATTTTGACCACCTTTTAACGTAAAATCATTAAATAATGACAAAAACTGAAAAGTTAGAAAAAGAGGTTCAGGAAGAACAAGAAAAGGCTAAAAAATCAAGCTCGAAAAGAGGTAAGCGCGGAGGAAGTGATAAAACCAAAAAACTTCAATCAGAGCTAGATGAAGCAAAAATAGCTTTAGAGGAAAGTAGTGATAAATATTTGCGCTTAATGGCAGATTTTGAAAACTTTAAACGCAATGCTATTAAACAAAGGCAAGAGATAACGAAAACAGCTACTAAAGAGTTAGTGCTTCCTTTAATTGGAGTTCTTGATGACATAGATAGAGCAAAAAAAGCTAAGGAAGAGTCTGGTTCAGAAGAGGGAAGTTTAGAAGGGGTAGAACTTATATTTAAGAAGTTTAGAGATATATTACAAAATCAAGGGTTAAAGGCTATGCCAGCCATTGGTGAGGCTTTTGATGCAGACTTACATGAAGCCTTATGTAAAGTGCCTTCAAATGATAAGGATCAGGCAGGCAAAGTCATTGATGAGATTGAAAAAGGCTATTATCTAAATGAAGTTATCATTCGACATGCCAAGGTTGTTGTTGGAGAATAAAAGAAAGTTATGAGTAAGCAAGACTATTATGAAGTACTAGGAGTTAGTAAGGGTGCGACAGCTACTGAAATTAAAAAAGCTTATAGAAAGCTTGCCTTAAAATATCACCCTGATCGAAATCCGGATAATAAAGAGGCTGAAGAGAAGTTCAAAGAGGCTGCGGAGGCATATGAGGTTTTGAGTGATGCTCAGAAAAAAGCGCGTTATGATCAATTTGGTCATGCTGGAATGGGTGCAGGTGGTGGATTTCATGGAGGTGGAATGTCAATGGATGATATTTTCTCTCAATTTGGAGATATTTTTGAAGGTAGTGGTTTTGGGGGATTTGATAGCTTCTTTGGTGGTGGCCAGCGTCAATCACGGAGACGTAGTATGGGACGTCCAGGAGCTAATGTGCGAATCAAGTTGAAAATGACTCTTGAAGAGATTCATCAAGGCATTGAAAAAAAGGTTAAGTTAAAAAAGAAATTAACTTGTAAGGACTGTAATGGAAGTGGTGCCAAAAACAGCGCTTCAGTTAAAACCTGTCATCAATGTAATGGGCAAGGTCGAGTACGTAAGGTCCAGAGTACATTTTTGGGACATATGCAGACTGTGCAGGAATGTCATTATTGTCAAGGAAGTGGTAAATTAATTGTAGATAATTGTTCGACCTGTGGTGGATCTGGT
Organism: uncultured Saprospirales bacterium; assembly: GCA_913050195.1. GTDB lineage: Bacteria > Bacteroidota > Bacteroidia > Chitinophagales > CAJXBJ01 > CAJXBJ01. The sequence continues at coordinate 11,987 of CAJXBJ010000001.1, read as the reverse complement.
AGAGTAGATGGCGAAGAAACGATTTCAATTCAAATCCCTCCTGGAGTAAGTGAAGGAATGCAATTGTCTATGACCTCTAAAGGTCATGCTGGCGAAAAAGGTGGCCCTGCTGGTGATCTACTTATTGCCATTGAAGAAATAGAGCATGATTATATTGAACGTGATGGTTTAAATGTTTTCTACGAGCTGAATTTAAATTTTGCGGATGCTGTTTTAGGTACGTCAATTGAAGTGCCTACACTTACGGGAAAGGCAAAAATAAATATACCGAAAGGTACACAATCAGGTAAGATATTTAGATTAAAGGGCAAAGGAATGCCAAGTTTAGAGAGCACATATCAAGGAGATCAATTGATTCATGTAAAAGTTTGGACACCTCAAGATCTAACAAAGGAAGAAAAAAAATGGCTTGAAAAACTAAAGTCTTCTGATAACTTTAAACCAAAATCTGAAAAGAAAGGAAAAAGCTTTTTTCAGAAGATGAATGAATATTTTGGATAAAATTCCATATTTTTCACTCTTCTAATGCGTTTCGGAAAGGCCTCAAATATAGCTATCCTCATTATCTTATTTTGGATAGCAGCCGTACCTCCACTAATATCTGCTAAAGAATCTAAAGACAAGCCAAAGGAATCGCCCTATTTTCAGCTAGGAGTGAAGCTTTTAAAAAATAAAGTGCATGCCCAACTAGCACTTTGTTTTTTGTCTCAAGCTGTTATAGAGGAGCCTAAAAATCTGGCAGCTAAATATTATCTAGCAGAAGCGTATAAGTCTAATGGTCAATTTGAAAAGGCCAAAAAATGGTATTTTAAACTATATAAGTTAGCCAATTCTGATTTTCCAAATGCCAAATGGGAGTATGCGAGGATTCTTTTGATGGAACAAGAAAAGGAATCGTTAAGCTTGTTGCTTTCTCAAGAAGAAATTCCAGAAGAATATAAGGATGTAAAGGAAGGGTTTGAGCAAATAGATGTAAATGCATTAAGGCCTAATACCTTGTATGTTGATGATAAAAAAAAGCAATATTCAGGTATAATTAATTTTAAGGGTGAAAAGGCACTAGTCATTTATGAAAAAGTGTATAAGCCATGGGATATCGGCTTGTCTAAGAAACTAAAGTCGGATAAAGTACAGGCTATAATGGACTCTATATCACAGCCAAAAATATTATTATTGAATGGTCAAAATTATATTGATTTACCAGAACCTTTATCTGATTGGTTTTATTGTGGTTTGCCAGCATTTAATGATAAGGGCAATGAGGTTTATGTAACCTTATATCAAATGGATATTGATAAGGGTAGGCAATATAGTATGTTTTATTCTTTTAGAGATGCTAAAGGGCGGTGGTCAAAGTTGACCAAATTTAGTAAAGTTATAAATGATGGAAAATCAAACGTTCGTTTTCCGTTTTTGTATGAAGGTGTAAATGGTGAAAAAGCGTTGTTTTATGCTTGTGATAGAGATGATGGTTATGGAGGTTATGATCTTTACTATTCCAGTATAAATGCTGAGTTTGAGGCTTCTATTAGCTATAATTTAGGTTCAGAGGTGAATTCTAGTGGTCATGACATATCGCCATTTGTTAAAGAAGAAAATCGAACATTATATTTTGCAAGTAATGGTAAAAAGGGCTTTGGAGCATTAGATATTTATAAAGCTTATGGTGATTTACTCGATGGCTTTTCAGCTTTGAAGGGTCTTGAGATACCATATAATTCACTTGCAGATGAATGGTCATGTTTTATAGGAGAAGATAGTACTAAGCCAATTATTAATACAAATAGAAATTTGGGCTTAGAGCATTTGACAAATGCTATTGTTGGCTTTGAAAATGTAAATATAAAGTCTAGCGAATCAGGTCCTTTAGAAAAAATAAAGGAAGAGGAATCAGAAGTAAGTATTGTTAATGATGAGATAAAAGCAGTTGTACAGTCTGATTCTGAACCAACTAAACAGGTTTTGGATGCATCAGAATTAGTAAAAGAGTCTACAACGGAAGAAGAGTTATTTATTCCGTCTGAAGACTTAGGTGATAAAAGTGCTAGTGATCAATTGCAAGATTTTTTAATGGATTCTCAAGAAGATAGTATAGATGTAAATGCTAACTTTTATCTTAAAATTAGAATGTTTGACAAGCTGACCAAACGTCCAATGAGTGGAGGTGTGGTCATTTTTACAAAGTCACAAAATGATGAAAGTATTCAGAAAAATGGCCCAGGTAAACAATATTTAATTAAGGGGCAGCAGGAAATTATTTTTATGATTCAAAAGGAGAATTATGAAGAGCATAAGTTTCGTGTTTCTACTATGGATAAGGTGCCAAATCAACGTATTATTCATGATGTTTATTTAAGGCATAAACTTAATGAGGATGAAAAGGCATATGAAAGACTTTTAGAGGACTGCGGTAACTTGCAAAAAGAAGGATTAGTATATAGGGTTCAAATAGGTGCATTTAGAACACGAAAACTCAACTATTTTGAAAATTTAAATTTGGGATATCGCATATTGGAACAATATATTCAGGGTCTTTATAAGTACTTGGTATATAATGCGCCAACCCCTTATGAAATTGATAATGTTAGACAAGACTTGATTAATCAAGGGGTATCTGATGCCTTTGTTGTCCCTTATTATAAAAACAAGAGAATTACTGTAAAACGTTCTTTGGAGTTATTGATTCCAAACTAAAATAAAGTGTATAGATGAAACATCTTTTTATAAGCTTATTTCTTTTAATGATTTGTGGCACAGTAGATGCTCAAGACAAGAAAATAAAAAAGAAAATTCAAGAATGTCTCAAAGTAGGGGATTACTATGCTAATTTGAACCACTGGGATATGGCTTTAGCTTATTACCAGCAGGCGCATATATATGATATTAAGGACACTGATGTTATTTTACGTATTGCAGAGACTTACAGAACCTTACGTAAATACCCACAGGCAGAAGAATGGTATTTAAATCTCACATTAACCACAGATGTTCCTTATCCTTTGAGTCTTTTTTGGATTGGTAAAATGTTGCAAAATAAGGGTCGCTATGTCGAAGCCAAGCGGGCATTTCAAGACTTTGAAATGAGCTATCCCTTTAATGACAGTTATAGAGCGCGTACTGATTTAGAATTGCAAAACTGTAATAAAGCAATGTTGCTAAAGTCTTCCCCTGTAAGTGCACGAGTTATGCGATGGAATAAGTTAGAAAAAAACATGGGTTTTAGCGACTTTAAATTAATGGGAGCAAGTCTATATCTTAAAGAGATAAGCCTAGACAAAGTTGATCCTAATCATAAAAGACCAAAAACTAAGCTCATTGATCCAATAGCTATGGATAGCTTGCGTTATGAAAGTGTTATTAAAAGTAAAATAGACTCTTTGGATGAGGAAGAGTTAGCTTATATTGATTTGAATTTAGAGTTTCCTGGTGAACTGTCCTCTTTTCCAACAAGGCTTGATAATAGAGTTATTGCAGGCTTCAAAGTTAAGGGTTGGGAGGTTTTTTATGAGACCTATTATGAAGATGGAGTATGGTCAGATTGGGTCAAAATTGAAGGTCTAGATGACAAAAACACTCAATATAAAGATCCCCAGTTGGTTAAAGAATGGAAAGAGGTACACTTATATTATGCATATAAAAATAATGGAAATAAAGGAGGGTATGATATAGCAGCCTGTGTGCTTAATGGTTCAAAAAAAGGATCAGAGATAGACCTGCCGGAAAACATGAATAGCATGTTTGATGAGCGATATCCGTTTTATGATGGGGATAGAAATAGTTTGTATTTTTCATCTGAAGGTTTAGCAGGTCTAGGAGGATATGATAACTATAAAATACAAGGTAGACCAGGAGCAGATTGGTCAAAAATAAAAAATCTGGGATATCCAATAAATACTTCTTTTGATGACTTTTCATATAATGTTATTTCTGAGCATAAAGCATTATTTAGTTCTAACCGAACGGATAAGATGTATGATACGAGCTTTGATAATATTTATGAAGTAGACTTTAGCCAACGGACATCGTATGTAAAGCTTAACTTAAATGATAAGTTTGAAGATGTTATTGACGAGTATAATTGGGAAATAGCGTCCTACAAGCTTTATTTATGTGATGATACATTTAATACTGTTGGAGAAGTTAGCGACAGTACTAGTCCGACATTTATTTTGGATATTGACGCTAAGTATAAAGTAAGTGTTGAGGTAGGGGGGTATGAAAAACCCTTTGAGTTTCAGATACAGCCAAAGTTTAAGTCACTTACATCTATGCAGGATAGTATGAGCTTTTATTTTATTTTGAATGAAGAAGAATTCTTAACAGAAATTCCGGTTGGAATGTTAATAGTTAAAAAAGATACTCTAATAAATGAGGTTAAATTAAACGAGACGATAAACCCATCTGAAAAAGTCTCAAATAAAGATATAAAGTATAATAAGGAAGAGAACTCTTCTTCAATTACTTTGGTTGATCTTGCGGATGAAGAGGTTAAAAAACCTAGAGGCACAGAAATAACACCTATAGCAGAAAAAGATAAAAAAGATGTAAAAAAAGATACGGACTCTGAAATCTCTTTAAAATCAAAGGCCAAGGAGAAAAATGTTTTTTATAAAGTACAGTTAGGCGTTTTCAGCAAGGATAGAAAGGATTATTTTAAGAAAGAAGTCCGTTTAGTAGCGGTTACGGAAGAACGTGTAGGGAAGTTTTATAAATACTATTTTGGAAAATGGTATAGTTTTTCAGAAGCTCAAGCCGCATGTAAGGAAGTAAAAGAAAGCTTATTGTCAGATGCCTTTATTGTTGCTTTTCAAGATGATAAGCGTATTAGCTTAGCTAAGGCCAAAGAAATTCTAGGCTTGTAAAAAATGCTAGAAGTACAGAATATATCAAAGTCGTATCAAGATTTTCAGGCTTTAAAGGGAATTAATTTAAAAGTTCCGGCTCAAAGTGTTTTTGGATTATTAGGATCTAACGGAGCTGGTAAAACAACTTTGATTCGATTAATTAATCAAATCATAGACCAAGACGAAGGCAATATATTTCTAGATGGTCAAAAAGTTAATACTAAAATTGTTCAAAAGATTGGTTATATGCCAGAAGATCGGGGCTTATATCCGAAAATGAAGGTTGGTGATCAGCTATTGTTCCTAGCTCGAATTAAAGGCATGAGTAAGGATGCTGCGAAGGTTCAAGCTAAAGATTGGTTAAGACGTTTAGATATTGAAGGGTGGTGGGATAAAAAAGTAGACCAGTTGTCAAAAGGAATGCAGCAAAAAATTCAATTTATTTCAACGGTTATAAATAATCCCAAATTATTAATTTTAGATGAGCCATTTACAGGATTAGACCCTGTAAACACGGAATTGCTAAAGAAAGAAATATTAAAGCTTAATAGCGAGGGTTGTACTATTATATTTTCTACACATCGTATGGAACAAGTGGAGGCTCTATGTTCGGATATTGTTATAATAAATGATGGAGAAATCAAACTAGAGGGTGATGTCGAAGGTTTGAAGCATAAGTTTAAAAAAAATCACTTTAAGCTTAATTTAGAAAAAGAGATTGATGTTTCTGCTTGGCCTTTTGAATGTTTAAAGCAATCATCAGGATCTTACATATTTAAATTAAGTAAGCCTAATGAGATTAATGATATTTTAAAACATGCATTAGCATTAGGATGTGGCATACAGCATTTTGAAGAAATTTTGCCTAGTCTAAACGATATATTCATTGAAGTAGTATGAAAAATATTTGGTTTGTCATTCAAAGAGAATATTTGGAAAAGGTTCGGAATAGGACCTTTTGGATTTTGACCTTATTAGGCCCCCTTGCTTATGTTCTTTTGATACTACTTCCAATACTGTTGACTTCATTTGGAGGTAAAGAACGTATTGTTAGTATTAAAGACATTAACGGAGGTTTTGAGCGACTAAAAGATCCAGATTCAGGGAATTTATATTTTGTATATCAAGAAAGCGAAATAAATGAAGATAACTACGGCGACTTTAATTCAGATGCCTTAATTATAATTCCAAATCAGAATACATTAAATGACTTTCGAATAGAGCTTCACTCTAAAGAATCTTTGGGTAGGTCGAATGTGGTATCAATAAAAAAAATTCTTCAAAAACGACTAGAGAAGTTGCGTTTAGCATCTATAGATTTAGATCGGGGACTATATGAAGGTGTGCGTGAAAAGTTGCAGTTAAAGGAATTAATATCTTCAAAAAAATCAGAGGCAAGTGCAGAGTTTATGACAATGTTTTCACTGTTTGGAGTTGTTTTTATGATGCTGCTTATGACATTATATGGTAGCATGGTATTGAAAGGTGTTCAGGAAGAAAAAAAGAATCGTATAGTAGAAGTCTTATTAGTCAGTATGAAGCCTTTTGATTTAATGATGGGTAAAATATTGGGTATTAGTTTAGTTGGTTTTACTCAATTCATTGTATGGGTGTTAGGAATTTTTATTATTAATTTATTCTTAATGCCAGTTATAGGTTTAAGCGCTATAGAACCTATGTCAACATCTAATATGGGCCAAACGCCGGAGCAATTGCAAATTAGTATAAAGCTCATGAAAGAATTGATGGAGATAGAATGGGGTACTTTTTTGATGGTTTTCTTTAGCTTCTTTTTAGCTGGATACTTCTTGTACTCTTCAATATATGCAGCTATCGGAGCTATGATGAATGATGATTCAGAAATGCAATCTATGATGATGATTATTATGGTTCCTATATTTTTGGGCTATATGATAAGCTTTTCTGCTGCAGAAGATCCTAATAGTACAATGGCATTTTGGAGTAGTATGGTTCCATTTTTTTCGCCATTTGTGATTTTGTCTATATGGCCCTTTGTTCCAGTTTGGCAAATTTTACTATCCTTTTTAGTATTGATTTTTGGTGTTATTTTAATGGTAAAGCTGAGTGCAAAGTTGTATCGAATGAGTATATTGCTATATGGCCAAAAAGTTACATTAGGCCGTTTTTTTCAAATTCTTTTTTCCTAGTATAAATGATTGCAGTTATTGATATTGGCACGAATACCTTTCATCTGATTATTGCTTGCAAAAGAGGAAATAGTATAGAGCTTTTATATAAGGAAACCATTCCTGTAAAACTTGGAGAGGATTCATTTCCTTATGGAAAAATAAAGCCTGAAGCATATTTAAGGGCGATGGATGCTTTTACACGCTTTCAGCATACTATAGAGAAATATGATGTGAAATCCGTAAAGGCTGTAGCTACAGAAAGCTTGCGTAAAGCCGGAGATAGGGAGGCCTTTATTTGTGAAGTAAAGTCGCGCTTTAAAATTAATATTCAGGTCATTACGGGTGACTTAGAAGCGGAATTAATAGCTCTTGGTGTAATTAGGCTTCTTAGAATAAATGAATGTGTGTTAATTATGGATATTGGCGGAGGTAGTACAGAGTTTATTCTAGCTGATTCAGATGGAGTAAAATGGAAAGCATCTTATCCTCTAGGCTCTACTGTGTTGAAAAATAAATTTCATATTGAGGATCCAATGCAAGAAAATGAAATAATAGCTCTCGATGCTTATGTGGATAGCTTTCTAGAAACATTAGCGGTTAAGGCTGAAATTCTAAAGCCTAAAATGTTAGTTGGGACGTCAGGGGCATTTGATACGCTTTCTGATTTAATATGTTTAGATAAGGGTGACTTTTGGTCTTTAAAAAATCTAGAAAAGTCAAAAATTTTAGAGCTTGTAAAGCGCTTAACAGAAATGAATAATTGTCAGCGCTTAACATTGCCTGGGATGACTGAATTCAGGGCACCTTTAATGCCAGTTGCTGGTATAGAAATACGTACAGTATTGAATCGTTTAGGTATAAAAAAAATTGCCCTAGCTCAAACTGCTCTTAAAGAGGGATTGGCATGGGCAATTTTAAATGATTACAGCTACTAAAACTAAAACTCTGCCTTAATGTTAAAAGTGAAGTTTCTCGGAGCTGCCATATTTCCTAAAAATTGAGAAAATTCTTTATTCGTCAAGTTTTTACCAAAAAACCCAATTTGAATTTTATCTGTGATAGAATATGTGAGATTGGCATCAAACTCAATGATTCCACTGCTCTCATAAAGATTATTAGCACGGTACTCTTTAGCTCCAACTATAACTCCCATTAAGTATAAATCATAATTCTCCATGAAGGATCTATATCTTAATTGAAACCCTAAGTTGAACTTTCCATAACTTAAACGAACATTTGCTTTAGCGGTATGCTTATTTCTGTATTTAAGATACTTTGGATTTCTTAATACGACAGTATCATTATTTACAACAAATATATCATCATAAGGAAGGATAGTATCAATTGCTGGATCATAGTTTAGATTTAAAGGGTTGATAAGATTATAACCAATCATATAATCTAGGCCCAACTTATTGAACTTTGTCCTGCCAGTGGCAGTTATTTCAGTACCCCATACTCTAGAGTTTTCAGCATTAGTTGCCATAAAGGACGGTGGAAATGCAGGGATGAAAGTGAACTCAATCATTTCTTGATACTGTGAGATATAGGCAGCAATATCAAAATAACCCATCATTTCCCCAATCTGATAGCCTTGCTTAATGCCTACCTCACTGGACCATCCACGCTCTGATTTTAAATTAGGATTTGGCATTATCATTGTTCCTGATAGTTGAGTTTGAACATAACGTTCAGCAACAGATGGGTATCTAAACCCTTGTCCTATTGAGCTCCGTAAAAACGTAGCTTCACCTACTTGAACGTTTAAACCTGACCTAAATACTGGATTCCATTCTCTCTTAAGTGAGTCTGTTGTGTGTCCTTCTATTCTAGCTCCAAAAGAAAAGTTCACCTTATTAATCTTATTATCGATTTGTGCATAAAAGGCATTAGATTTACCAGTATGATTACCATATAACGCACTTGTTATAACTGAATAAGTATTTACTGCACCAGAAGTGAAGCTGATTCTAGCATCTTCAATAATTTCCCATGCTTTTTGAAATTGATACTCATTATATACAAGCTGGCTTATTGCATCCTGCGTAGGGTTATTTAAATTTTGGTTATCCGTTCGAAAATATCGATTCATTATTGTGTGTCTCGTATTTTTATCTGCATTAAAGTAAGTCAGATATGGATCTACTGCTAATCTTTTATAGATGCCATTATTAACGGTTCCAGCTGGCGGCATATAGGCTCCTGAGTCAGCATCTTTCCAGAAAAAGAACACACCACCAGTATCCACTGAATATGTTGTGCTTACTCCATATTTAAGCCCTTCTATACTTGACGGCTGATGTTCTATTTTTGTAAAGAATTTACCTCTTGTTTCAACAACTTCTTGCTGATAGCCTTGGTCATGATATAAGTCAGTACTTGCTACAAGGTTTATATTGTTTTTAAATTTCCTTGCATGCAATAATTGCATTCGGCCAAAGACAGGTGCTTGATCCCAATGCTTTAATTCTGCTCTTCTTGGGTTATCATAAAAACCTGTATTCATTAAAAATTTAGTTCGAGGTTTTAATCTAGCTGGGGTTGTGATTATATTAATTATGCCATCTAATGCAGATGCTCCATACAGGGCAGAGGAAGCACCTTTTACAACCTCAATACGTTCCATATTTTCCATCGGAAGCATATTCCACTTTATATCTCCAGCATCTGCCGTTAGCATTGGTAGTCCATCTACAAGCACCATGACTCTGCTACCAGCGCCATAGCTAAAACCAGAGCCGCCTCTTATGTTGACTTGCTTTTTATTAATTGTAACTCCCGGTACCTGATTCATAACATCTTCCATATTGCCTGGGTTGATGTTTTCCATAACATCAGGAGACAGTACCTCCATAGAAACGGTAATTTCACTTAATTCTTGTTCGAATTTTCCTGCTGTCACAACTACTTGCTTCAAATCTTGAGACATTGGATTCAATTGAACATTAAGAGTTTTCTCTTCTCCTGCTACTAATTTAACTTGCAATTTAGTTGGGTCATAACCGACATAGCTAAAGCTAACTTCATAATCTCCGGCATCTAATTCAAGTATGTAATCACCGTATAAGTTGGTTACTGTTCCTTGGCTCTCAGTATACTTAATATTTACTCCTATCAACTCCATGCCATTATTTTTATCTGTTACTTGACCAATAAGTTTGGCTTTTTGAGCCTTTAACCCACTAGAAATCAGTAAGATAAAAGATAGTAAGAACAGAGCTTTACATTGTTTTTTTAACATATTTCAGCTTATTTTTCAGTTTAATACCTTTCGGTTTCTCAGATAATTTTGCGAAATTTGAAATTCGTCTTCTCAAAGATAAAAAAAGAAGACGTTTATTCTAACGGCTGATATTATTAACTTATTTATAAAAAAATGAAAATATGAAAAAAAGAGACTTTTTAACTTTGGTAGTTACCTTGATGATTGGTTTGGTAGTTAATGGTCAATGTACAATAGACTTTGGTGTAACAAGTCCTGGTATTTTCCCAGACAGTAGTTATGATTATGTGATGAATGGTGATACCTTAATTGGTCTTAAAGGAGTAGATCCAGCAGTAGCCTATGAATCTGTAATTCAATTTATGGTGCCTGCAGATACCCAGTATTCATTAACACCAGGTACTCCACCACAAACTATTCCAATTAATAATATGATTCTTGATGGTATCGATGGTTTGCCAAGTGGTATTAACTATGCTTGTAATCCTGGAACATGTACCTTTAATGGTAATTCAAATGGTTGTATTAAATTATCAGGGAGCGTAGTTGCTGCTGATACAGGTATTTACAGATTGACTTTAAATATTACGGCTAATGTAACAGCGTTTGGTGCTCCTTTACCAATGCCACTTCAAGATTCTAGTTTTGTTATGGTTGTTGGAAATGTAACCGCTCCAAGTGGTATTAAAGCTGCTCCAATGATAGTTAAGCATTTAGAGGTATTTCCTAATCCATTAGCGGAAGAAGGAACAATCTCATTTTATGTATCTGAGAGTGCAGATGTTAATGTTAGCGTTGTGGATATGATTGGTAATGTAGTATATTCTAATGTCCTATCTAATGTAAGTGGTATCCAAAATCTTGGCGTAAATACAGCAGATCTTGGTAGTGGGGTTTACTTCATTACAGTTACAAATGGTTTAAGCACTATGACTAAAAAAGTATTAATCAATTAATAGCTTGATACTTCTATAAATTAAAAGAGCCGTAAATATTACGGCTCTTTTTTATACTTATTAATCAAAAATATGCGTTAATCTAGCCTTTTTATATCAGCACCGAGCTTTTGCAGCCGCTCTACTATAAATTCATAACCTCGATCTATTTGATGAGCATTATGAATAATACTTTTACCATTTGCACTTAAAGCAGCGATTAAAAGCGATATACCTGCCCTTATATCAGGAGATGTCATAGTAATTCCCCTAAGCTTATATTTGCGGCCAATGCCATTAACAGTTGCTCTATGCGGATCACACAAAATTATTTGAGCTCCCATGTCAATTAGTTTATCAACAAAGAAAAGTCGACTTTCAAACATTTTCTGATGAATCAATACATTGCCTTTAGCTTGCGTGGCTACCACCAATAAAATGCTAATTAAATCAGGTGTTAATCCTGGCCATGGTGCATCTGAAATAGTCATTATAGATCCATCTATAAATGACTCTATTTCATATCCTTCTTCTCCATAAACTACAATATCGTCTTGGTCTATCTCAAATTTAACACCTAAGCGTTTATAGATTTCTGGAATAAGTCCTAATTGGTCTACTCTACAATTTTTAATCCGAAGATTAGATTCCGTCATAGCTGCTAGGCCCATAAAACTCCCAATCTCAATCATGTCTGGAAGCATTTCATGAGTACATCCACCAAGCTGGCCCACACCTTCAATATGTACCAGGTTAGAGCCAATACCACTTATTTTAGCGCCCATACTATTTAGCATCTTACATAGCTGTTGTAGGTATGGTTCACAAGCGGCAT